>DUHK01000014.1 GCA_013330915.1 Methanosphaera sp.
TTCTTAAAAATGTCATTGTCCAAAGCCTTAAGGGGGGAGATGTAAATACAATAAACCTTCTCCTCCAACATGTTGCGTTGACTAAGACTTGTAAGGCCGGATAAAATGGCTAAAAAGGCAGTCAATGTTTTTCCGGAACCTGTAGGAGAGAGTATCAGGATATTTTTTCCGGCATTAATGTGGGGAATTGCTTGTCTTTGAGCATCAGTAAATGTTTCAAATCTGCTTTTAAACCATTTGCTAACGTAAGGGTGCAGTAAGCTATGTATATGCTCATCATCATATTCAATATTCAAGTTTTCATCCCCTTAATAATTTTCATCTCTTTCTACATGTAGAATGTCCCTTATAGTACCAAAGTCAAATACTTCATCACCCTCAACAGCATATGCTTCAAAACTTAAAATGTCACCAATAAAGGGTGAAATGGTTTTTTCATGTAAAACATCGGAACCATGACTGATGTGGTTAAAAGAGGGTGTGACAATTAGATTGTAATCATTCCAGCTTCCCTTTAAAAACGTTTTAACCTTTTCCACACGTTCCTGATTACGAATACCTATGCATGGATGTTCATGGCCTATTATAATCGTTTCAATATCTTCCGGAATGCTTTTTGGAATATTGTGTCCGTGTGTTATAAAGTATTTTCCCATAGTAATTTCATCTTCCAGTATGATATCTCTCTTGTTTAAGATATATTGGGTGAAATTATCGTGATTTCCTTTAATAACTTTGATATCTACATAAATATCTGACAAATAATCAATAAAACTCAAAACCTCTTTCCATTCCTGTTTGCTGATGCTGCCGAAGTTATGTTTGATGTCTCCGTTAAGTATTATTTTATCCGCATTTGCCTTTTCCTGAATGGCATCAAGTGAATCTATAACCTTGTCAAACTGGTATTGGGGAATCATTAAACCCTGACTGTTCAGGGATGTTTCATAACCGAAATGTAAATCGGATATGATGAGTGTATCATCAATTTTCAAGGCCTTGTTGATTATTTGGGCACCATATATTTCAGTAGATAAATTCATAATAATATTTTGTTAAAACAAATTGTTAAAATATATTATTTCATTTTTTTATGACAAAAGAATTTTATAAATAATATTATTAAGTACTTTTTAATAGATATATAACCATAGAAGTATCCTATGGGGATACAAAGGGAATAATTATTATGACAGATATGATTGCAATTGAAGAAAAGCTTGCCGATGAAAACTATGAAGTAAGACAAGAAGCATGTAAAGACCTGATTGAATATCCTGAAGAAGGAATTCCATTATTAATAGACACATTCACAGATAAAAATCCGCATGTAAGATTCCAGGCTGCAAAATCCTTGGCAGAAATAGGAACAGAGTCAATCAAACCATTAATAACAGCTTTAAGTTCTGATAACCCATCTGTTCAAAAATATGCTATTCTGGCCTTAAAGGATATTGGTGATGACACCGTAGCACAAGAACTTATTGATGCATTAAGTTCTGAAGATTTTGCAATAAGAAAGTTTGCAGCTAAAGCATTGGGTGAAATGGAAGTAAAGACAGCAGTAGATCCTATAATTGAGTTACTTACTGATGATGATTGGGGAGTAAGAACTTCAGCAACAAAAGCTTTAGGTGATATTGGGGATGAAAAAGCAATAGATCCTATTAAAAAGGCTAGAAGGGCAGCTACCGGTGATAAAGAATTCAAAAAAGTAGCAAACAAAGCTCTTAAAAAAATAGATCCAAAACCAAAAAAGAAAAAAAGTTAAAAAAATAGTATAATCTCCAATCCCTTTTTTCCACTAATTTTTATTTTTTTTATATATTGTCTCGTAAATGTCATTTCTTTTATTTTTAAGTATTGGGATTTGTTGTCGTACCGAATTAATGGATTCCGGTGTCAAAGTGGCATATAGAATTTCCTCTTTTTCATGGGCTTTGGACAATATTTTTCCCCATGGATCAACAATCATGGAATGTCCCCATGCAACATAGTATGGGTTTTCAACTTGGCTGGGTGATGTTGCAACCACATAAGTTTGATTGTCTATTGCTCTTGCTCTAATCAATGTTTCCCAGTGTAACGGCCCGGTAGTTTTATTAAACGCACCAGGTAACAGTATTATGTCGGAATCATTCATCAATGTCCACATTTGATTAAATCGTATGTCATAACAAATTGCAATGGAAATATTTGCAAGGGGCGTTTTTATGCTGGTAATCTTATTTCCAGGACTAAGGGTTTCGGATTCAGTGAATTTCATGCTTTCGGTGTCAATGTCAAACATGTGCATTTTTCGGTGTTTATCCAGTATTTTTCCATTGTTGTCAATAAAATAAGCTGTATTGTAAATTCTTTCATCATCTCTTTCAGCTATGGAACCTGCCTGTAAATAAATGTCATTCTCCCTGGCTACTTCACACATGGCCTTTAAGGTATAGCTGTCCTTTTCCTTTTCAGAATTTTCAATAAATTTGTCATTTGAGTATGGTGTGTTGAACATCTCAGGTAATGTAATTAAATCGACATTATTGGATGATGCTTCGTTAATTAATTCCACAGCATGTTCCACATTCTTTTCCTTGTCATCCACAACATTCATTTGGCAACTTGCAATACTTAATTTTTTCATATTATCACCATATAAATAATAATTTATATTTTTATAGTTATACAAATAACTAATAAGAAGTAAAAAAATAGGTGAAATAAATGATAGAAGTTGAAATAGACAGGGCTAATTGTAGAGGTTGTGGTGCATGTACAAAGCCTTCACAAATATTGTTTCTTGATGATCAAAAACTGGTGAACATGGAGGGGGGATTTGTGGATGATGATGTTGTTGAAGGATTAGTTAAATCAATATATGAAATAGAAACATCTGCAAGTATCTGTCCAAACGATTGTTTTACTTTATATGATGAGGATACTGGTGAAGAAATAGAAGTTGAACGCAATGCGTTACTGGAGGATTGATTTTCTTGTTAGATTTATTCCCGGAAGATGATGTAAAAAAATGGAAATTATTCATATCTTATCCAAAGGATTGTGAAGATTACAATACTTTCATGTCACGATTGGAGTCAGCAACAGAGGCTTTTAAATGGGAGGACATAACTGATGTTTCCCAGGAAGGTTATGCAGAGGCCATTGCCGATTGTGATGCGTTGATTGTTTTATCTGGTTTGTGGGAAAGTGATAAGCAAATTATTGGTGAGCACATAAGATATGCTCAGACATTTGAAAAAGCAATTATCATCATCAGACCATACGGTGCCGAAGAAATTCCTGAAGATTTGCAGGATGTTGCCACCAAGGTGGTTGGATGGAATACTGCATGTATCGTTGATGCAATACTTTTAAGTATAAATGGGGAGGATTATGAATTTTTAATGTAATCTCTTTTTTTTCTTTATTTAAAGAACGAGTCTAATGTTGAAGCATTGTCTTTAATTAAGTTTAAAGGAGCTTCCATGGCTATAAACTCCATCTGTAATGATTCTAATTCTTCTTTAGCATTTAAGGTAATGTCTGGAGCTACAATTATACCTCTAACAAATTCTTTATTGTCTTTAAAGCAATCAACATATCTTTTTAATTGTTTAACAGCATTCATTCCGGCTTTTCTACTTTTAAATTCCAATATCATTAATTTTTCTTCGGAATCTGTTCCCATCAAATCGATAAAACCATTTTCTGTCTGATATTCTCTTCGGGTAGGTCTGAATCCTTTTTCTATAAGTTCAGGTTTTTCCCATGCAAGATCAACCATGTGTTTTTCATAACCTCTTATCTCCAGATCTTTGGTATCCAGACAGTTGTAATAGGTTACATTATACACTTCATCCAGGAAGACCTTAATCTCTTCATTAGGTTTGATTTTTTTACTGGTTAATATTATTCCTTCATCAGTCAAAGAAACCTTATTCTTACAACCGGGAGCCTGCCAGTTAACAGGATCCAAATTTAATTCCTGATGAATGGCAAAAGTTCCATCCTTTTTAATTAATATCAACCGGTCTCCGGATTCAAGGATACTGCGGGCTCGGCCTTCATATTCAACATGACATTTGGATAAAATAAGCAGCATTGCCTTTTTATCAAAGCCCTCCTGAATCACATTGTATGCATCTTCATTACTAGGATATTCTATGCTTTTGAATTTAATTATAATCCCCTTCCAATATTAGTTATTATTAGGTTTGTAAAACAAAATATTTAATTTATTTATAATAAATAACTATATATAATTGACAAATAAAACTTGTAAATCGGAAGGAAAAATTAATGACTTTGATGAACATATTAAAAAAATTAAGTATTCTAATTGTGGCGATATTAGCTATACATGTAACTAGGATGGGTGTAAACTATTTCACAATACTCCTTGCCATAGGTATTATCATGCCCATAATTTGCGGAAGTAAAAAAAGTGCAGTATTCACAGGAATACTATACGCAACTTTAAGTTATATAATAACTTATCCTTCAAGCTTGTTTTTAATAAACTATATGCCTAGAGAAAGTATTCCTATAACGGTTTCAACAGCAACAGTATACTCCAACCTACTTATGGGGTGGATAATTCCAGTAATAATAACAATAGTGGTATGCGGTATCTTTTCCGTAATAGGACTCATGCTTAAAAGATTATTTGATAAACTCATGGGGAAAGGTACGGATGAACATTATTTCAAAGAAGAAAAGGATTCCGATACGATTATAACAGATTCTTTCAATAGACGTCCTGAATATTCATACAATAACAATTCATTTAATGGTAATCGTGACTATTCCTATGATGATTATTCATTCAATAGAAATGATGATTATTATTATGAGGACAATTCATTTAATCCTAATCATGATTATTCGTATGAGGATAACTCATTCAACAGGAATAAAGACTATTCATTTGATGCAAATTCATTAAATAAAAAAGAAAAAAAAGAATTGTTGTATATGACTCCAATTCAAAAGGCAAAAAACAGAAAGAAAAGAAACGGGAAGTAGATGTTTATGAAAGAAGTAATTATTGTCGGTGCCGGAACTGGCGGTTTGAGTGTTGCAAGAGAACTATCTAAAAATTCTAATGTTAACATAACAATCCTGGAGAAAGGACCATTGGCTGATGCATCAGAAGCATACAAATTTTATGATGTATGGGATAAAAATGAAATGGAATTAATCAAAACGAATGTTGTTGGAGGATCATCCTTAGTAATAGCAGGAAATTTCGTACCCTCTCTTGTTGATGAATTAAAAGAATATGATATAGACATAACTCCTCAACTGGAACAACTAAAGGATGAAATAGGTATTCAGACAATGCCTAAAAGTCATGAAGGTAAAATCAATAAATTATTGTAT
The DNA here is from genome assembly GCA_013330915.1 of Methanosphaera sp. GTDB lineage: Archaea > Methanobacteriota > Methanobacteria > Methanobacteriales > Methanobacteriaceae > Methanosphaera > Methanosphaera sp11921u. The sequence continues at coordinate 5,374 of DUHK01000014.1, forward strand.
GATGCAGCTACTCAATTGGGTTTGGACATGCAGGACATGCCAAAGGCAATAAATCCATCCAAATGTAAACAATGTGGTAAATGTGCATGGGGTTGTCCTCATGGAGCCAAATGGGATAGTTTGAAAGATTGGGAGGTTGCCCAGAAAAACGGCGTTAAATTAATAACAAACGAGGGAGTGACTGGTTTAATAACACAAAACAATGAAATTAAGGGTGTTAAAACAAATCAGGGAAATCAATACTATGCCGACATTGTTGTTTTAGCTGCGGGTGGTATGATTACACCAAAATTATTAAGAACTGCAGGAATTAAGGCGGGTGAAACTTTTTCAGTAGATCCTTTCATAACTGTTGGAGGATACTTAAAGGGTGCAAGACAGGACAATGAAATTCAAATGAACAAATTCATAAAATTGCCACATATTGTTATTGCATCACATACAAGCCAGTTCCTATTGCCAAAAATACAGGAAACACATCCTGATGCAACCGTAGATGACATTATCAGTTTCATGATAAAGATTCCAGATAACCTTAAGGGTCATGTTTATCTGAATGAAGTGGAAAAAGGTATAGACTTTGAAGATGCATCATTACTTGCAAGAGGAGCTGCAATTGCAGGAAACATCCTTGTAAAAGCAGGGGCAGATATTGAAAGTATATCCTCAACCCATGTGAGGGGAGCACACTTAATAGCATCTGCCAGAATAGGAGATGTGGTTGACAGCAATTTAGAAACAGAAATAAAAAACCTCTATGTAGCTGACGGGTCAGTATTACCTAAGGCACCGGGTTTACCGCCAATATACACTATTCTTGCATTATCAAGAAGATTAGGACAATATTTGGACAAAAAGTTATAACTTTGTCCATTACTTTTTTAAATGGGCAGTAATAATAGTAAAACTGGATGAATTAATAGTAAGTTCAGTATTTTTTAAATTCACATAATAATTTTTACCTTTTTTAATTACGGTACTGTTCTCATTTTCAATTATATTAACACAGTACTCTACAACATCATCTA
>DUHK01000132.1:0-10477 GCA_013330915.1 Methanosphaera sp.
GGGAATTTTTGAATTAAATGCCAGTTTGATGTATTTTGATCCTTTTTCTGTCACTGTTGCACTCAGTTGACTGCTGAGAGGATTGCCGGTACTGACTAATACTAAATCTCCAACACTTATTTCGGTATCTATATATTTGGACCTGCCGTATTGTACGATTGTGAATCCTAATTCCTTTCCAATCTTTTTACCTCTTACATTATTTATTGCACGTCCGATTTCTTCTCTTTCGAATGAAGACATTTTTTTTATTTCATTGAGCATTAACTTTATTTCTTCTTCCCTTTCGTAATTGATTAATTGGATTAGATTTTCTATGTATTTATTCATTATAAGACCCTGTAAAGCTTTCTTATTTAATAATATTTTTAAAATAAGTAATGTTAAATATTTGGTATGTTGTGATTACAACGTGTTGTATTTCGTTGTTTCAGTGGAGGTTCAATTGTCATTGAATATGTCGCTTTTTTTGAAGGTTATCGTCACTTCTCCATTTTCTTTTTCTTCCCACCGGACGATGTCGCCCTCTTTGAGGTTATGTTCTTTTGCAAATTTCTTTGGAATTATTGTCTGTAAATCCTGATTGATTCTTGTTTCAATTCTCATATTTTATCACTTGTTTGTCATTATTTTATATTTCTGTTTGAATTATTTAAATCATTTATTTGTTGCTAAAAGAAGTAGTTATTGTAATGTTTACAGGTAAAAAATATAAAAAAAGTGTTTTTTATTGGTATGTATGTTCTGCCAAGTATAATGTGTATATCATTATGAACAGTACTATGAAACAGCTAATATTGTTTATTATTATTTCTTTCATTTTAATTCCCCACAATATATGTAATATACATATACCCCTATAGGTATATTTACTCTATTTGATATTTAAATGTTTGAGAAATTCCCGTAAAAAAACCTTTAAAAAAACACAAACCCTCTTGAAAAGTGGAAAATTTCAACTGTAAATCACATTGCAGATTAATCAAACTCAAAAAAAACTTTTATTTAAAATATTTCTATTAAAAACAACAAAATAAAAAATAAGAATAACAATAAAATAATTTTTAAGTTATTGATGAATCATAATAACATTTACGGAAGGGAGTTTATGGTAAAAACAGTCAAAGAAATTCAATCCAAATTAGATTCTGGGGAAGCAATAGTATTAACTGCTGATGAATTGAAAACCAAAATTCGTAATAACGAAGAAATCAGTATAGATGATGTTGATGTAGTAACCTGTGGAACAAGTGGTGTAATGAGTGGAACTACTGCATTGTTCCATATTCCGGTAGCACAGCCGGGTTCATTCAACAAAGCCAAAGAAGTATACATAAACGGCATTCCAGCATATCCAGGACCATGTCCAAATGAACTGCTGGGAACTGTGGATGTAATCCTTTATGGAACAAATCACAGTGAAAGTATTGAAAACTATGGTGGAGGATTCCTGATTAAGGACCTTATTGACGGTAAGGAAGTAGATGTAAAAGTAATAGATGTCGAGGATAATGAATTCAACACAACAGTAACCCTTGATGACATGCCAACAGCAAGATTAATAGGTACCCGTAACGCTTTCATGAACTACAGTTCATTTACAAATCCAGATAAGGTGTCAGTCAAATCAATATTTAATGCAGCACCACTGGAAGGACCTTACAATTCATTTACATTCAGTGGATGTGGGGAAATAAATCCTTTACAAAATGATCCAAATCAAAAAGTCATAAACAAGGGAACTAAAGTACTATTGAACGGATCAGAAGGTATTGTAATAGACAATGGTACAAGAAGCACGCCTGAAAAACCTAATCTCATGTTAACGGCTGATCTTCATGACATGAAATCATATTATTGTGGCGGATTTAAAACAGGTATGGGTCCGGAAATATTCAATTCTGTTGCAATTGCAATTCCAGTATTGGATGAAGAAATTCTGGAAAATCTCAAAGTTTTAAATAAGGACATTCCATTACCTGTTTGTGACATTCATGGAAGACATTTGCCAATTGATACAGTGGATTATACAGTATGGGAAGATGTTGATTACAGACCTACCACAGAACCAGACATGTGTTTCAATTGTATACCATGTTTGCCAGCACTTTACTGTCCGACAAATGCCTATGATAAAAAAACAAAAACAGTTGATACTGAACTCTGTTTCGGATGCGGATACTGTTCCATGGTTTGCCCTAGAGGAATTCCAAGCATCAACATGGGAAGTGTTTCCATAGAGGCGGAAGGAAAAACAAGAAACATTCAAGTAACATGCAGACAATCAGATAAAAAAAGAGCATTGGATATTTCATTGGAACTTAAAGAAAAACTTTTAGATGGTTCATTTAAACTTTAATCTCCCTATATTTCTTTTTATTATTTTTCAAAATTTATTAATATCTCAAAAATCATAGTTATATATGTATGATAAGAGCAGTATTTTTTGATATGGATGACACTTTATATGATACTTCAGGGTTTGCTGCAATTGCACGACGGGCTGCAGTAAAGTCTATGGTGCATAACGGGCTTAAATGCACTGAAGATGAAGGTTATGAAAAGTTAATGGAAATAGTTAAAGAAAAAGGTTCCAATTATGATAAACATTTCAATATTCTGGTTGAACAGATTAATGGTAAATCTGATCCATTAATAGTTGTAAATGGAATTATCACATATCACAACACTAAATTTGCTATGTTAAAATTAGAGCCAGAAACGTTTTCAATTCTATTATATCTAAAAAGCCAAGGATATAAGGTTGGATTAATAACCAATGGTAAAGAATTAAAACAATGGGAAAAACTTGTTCGTTTGGATATGTATCCATTCTTTGATGATGTGGTTACAAGCGAATCGGTAGGTGTTGAAAAACCTAATCCGGAAATATTCAATATTGCAATGGAAAGGCTTGGAGTCACATCAGGAACTTCATTAATGGTTGGCAACAATTTTGATGCAGATATACTTGGAGCTTGCAATGCAGGTATGCAGAGCATGCTGATTAATTCCAAATTAACCGATGAACAAAAACAGACACTTGAGGATTTGGATTGTTTGGAGGATGTAAGGGAAATAAACAACTTACTTGATTTAATGAAAATATTATAAACAAAAAGTGTATATTCTATTTAATTCATAAATAATACTATCTTAATAAAAAAAGGGAATTTCAACAAACGGAGACAAAAACTATGGAATTTATTTTATTATATACGGAAATCCTTCCAACAATTCTTGCCGTGGCTGGAATCTATTTCATGTTGACAGGCGGATTAGACGAAAATAGGGTGCAACTTATGGTTGGTATAGGATTATTTATTCTAGCAGTAATAGCTCCATTCGTAATATTATCTGTACTTATCTAATTCTATTTCTATTTTTTCTTTACAACATTTAAGTGGACCTTTATTTTCAAGTTTTTCCTTTGCACTCATGGATGCAAAGAGGCCTGATTCAAATATGTTTCCTGTTTCTTCCAGTCGGGCAATATAAGCTGCTATGTATGTATCACCCAACCCTGTTGCATCTACTGCATGTTCTGTTTTTATTGCAGGAATGTTACAGACACTTTCTTTTGTATATATTGTTGAACCACGCTCTGCTTTTGTAATTATTATCTGTTCCAATTCATATTTTTCAAGTAGATCAAGAATGATTTCATCCTTGATGAACTTTAAATCAAAGGCCGTTTTTGCCTCGTTTTCATCCAAAGAAATTATATCCGTATTTTTCAGGTAGTCTGATTTATTTTTCCATTTTCTTTTTACAACATTGCCTTTGTGGTCTGTACATCTTAAATACCCCTGTGGAATGAGAACTGTTTTGATTTCATTTTCTTTTAGATAATCAATTGTTTCAGGTGGTATGTCATATGGTGATAATGGGGATAAAAGTGTGCTGCTGATATTGTCAAGGGGGATATTTATGCTTTCGGGTAATATCGGATTTTTGTTTAGTTTGGCTTTCTGTCTTCTTGTGAAGTTTTCATCATATATGTTTGTATATTCCATGGTTTTGTCACAGAAAACATATTTGATTTGTGATCTTATATCACCCAAAAATTTTGTATCATCTTCAGACATTGAAATAATTGACGTAACGTTATATTTTAATGAGTTTAATGTCAATGTTTGATAGAATACTGCACCACCAATTTGAAAATATTTGTCGGTTGGTGTAATAATGTAATCTTTTGTAACCGGACCTATAGCAAGTATTCTGTTATTCATATTATTCACCATTCATATTTTTCAAGAAGTGTTCCCTCATGCAATATGGTTCCTATTAAAAAATTAGTTATTCCATCTTCCTGGTAGTTATGAATGCTTTCATTGGTTACACCACCGGCTATGATGTGTTGGGTGTAAGGGGTTTGTGATATGATGTTCCTGATAAGTGCGTTCTCATTTCCACCTCTGGTACCTACTTCTGAAATATTTAGTATGATGCTGTAATCAGGTTTAACTTCATTGACTAATGAAATAATGTCACCTAATTTGATGTCAGAATTATTAATAAGCAGTTCATCATTTTTAATGTCTATGCTTATAATCATTTTTTCATAGGGCAGTTCTTTGAATATTGTCTTCACATCTTCGGTGATTGTCATGCTTTCAGTAGCCAGTATAGAGTAAGTACAGATATTTCTATTAAACTTGACCTCTTCAACAGAGCTTGCACCATTATCCAATAAAACAGGTAAAATTTCATTAAGCTGTGATATCAGCAGGGAATTATCACCTTCACCTTCTATTTTATCTAAATCAGCAACGTAAATACATTTAGCACCTGCTTTTTTGAGATTGCTTACAATTTCGATTGGATTTTTTCCATACACACTCTTTAATTTGGTATAAGTATTTCTTTTTCCAGATTTTCCACTTACACACTCATTATTTTTAACATCAAATACCGGTATAATCATATTAATCCAAGTCGTTGTTTCTTTTTTCAATATATTCATCTACAGCTTCTAAACTTAAATCAACTGCTGTTTGTGCCAAGTCATCAGGTAATTGTGCATCGCTATCCAAATCAATGTCTATGTCTATGTCAAAGCTGTCTTCACCGCGGGTAAGGTTAATTGTTATGTTAATATCTTCAAACTCTTTTTTATTGACATGCTTTAAAATATATTTTTCACTTGTAGTGTATGCTAATTCAATAATTTCTTCAACTTCTTTATCTGTTAATGGAATCAATGTAATTTCTCCTGTGGATTTAAAATTAGTTAATGTTTATGGTGGTTAAAAAAAATAACAATAGACTTGAAATCTATTGTTGAATTTGACTCATTGCTGTTTGAAGACTTGTCTGTAACTCTTCAAGTCTGCTTGAAATACGTTTTTCTTGTTTTTCAATAGTTTTTTGTCTGATTTCAAGCATTTCTATGTTGTCTTTTAATTCAGCTTCACTTTCAGCTTTTGTTGTTTTGATGAGTAATGGTCCGGCTGTTTTGTAAACTTCCTGGTCATCATTAGTTTTTGATAACTCATCTAAAGCTTTTTTTGCTTCATTAATCTGTAATGAAACTGTTTGTTTTTGCATTGCAATTGATTGAGCCTGTTGTTGTACTTGTTGGAATTGGTTTAATTGTTCTTGAACATTTTGTTGAATATCCATATTATCACCTAATTATTTATTTTATAATAAAGAATATAATTAACGTAAAAATTATTATTTCATACTATATTAATATCTCTTTTTAATTCTTATTAAATTTTTAATATTTCCGTGGATAATTTTATCCATCTTACATATGAATTTATGGATGCACGTAATGAAACAACATCCTTAGAAAAAATTTTAATAATAATCATATTGTCCTTTAACTCTATTTCCGTAGTGGATCTTTCATTATGGGCATAACTAACCTCTGGCTTGATTGAGTTATAAACAATTTCAGCATCGTTATCTGAGTCTAATTCAATGCTGAAAACAGTTTCAATATCCTTTAAAATTTTTTTTTCACTCATATTACCATCCACGTGATTACTCGCCGGTTTTAAAACCTTTGATATATATTTTGAATTTGGTATCTTCACCTTTTTTATCAAAAAAACTTGCACAGATGACTTTTTCATCATCCTGAACTACTATACAATTTTCTTTAATTTTCTCATCAGATTTAATAACCTCGCATTCAGATAAAAACTCTTCAAATTCCGATGATTTGTTGATAATTATTATTTCATCATTCGTGTTTACCTTATTGTTTTCTTGAGGTAATGATACTGTAAGATATAAACTACTTACCGGTTTTTCCGAATCTTTTTCCAAATTATATACATTCAAACTACTTGGATTTCCTTTTGTTTCTGTAATGATGATTAATAAAGCGTCATCATATTGTTTTGCTTGGTTAACCACCTTTGAAAAACTGGATTTGCCTCTGTTGATATAGATTCCATTAAAATAATGTTTTAAAAATTGAGCAAATCTTCTTGTAATTTGTGAAGGTTTTCTGCTTGTTGATATAACTAGATTGGAATTGATTTTAAATAACATGTTAATTTCTCTTAGTAAAATTGTATAAAAATAGTTGATAAAAAGGATAAAGGGAAAAATCCCCATAAAAATAGTAAAAATACTTATCGAGCTTTAATAGTACGTTTTACTACTGGAACTTCTTTGAATAAAATTCTGTATCTGCATTTGGGACATTTGGATTCTGAATATTTTTTAATATCTACAGTTTGTCCGCATTTAATGCATTTGTACATGATTATTCTCCTCCAACGATACGTTTGATGTTACGTTTTGCAACTTTTCCCATTGGTGTAGTTGGAATGTATGCTCCACCGGTAAATACATTACCACATTTTTTACATTTCCAGATACCAGCGTGAGTTCTTTTTACTCCCGGTCTATCACATCTAGGACAAATGTGTTTTGCATGCATTTTGTCTTCGATATCTCTGACGGTTCTTTTTGCTTTTCTACCGTATCTAGCACCAAAACGTCCTGTAGATCCGACTTTACTTTTTCTTACCATTTTTTCACCTTCCATTAAGTTAATATTAAAAATATTATTTTATCTTTCTAAATCTCTGAAATAATTTTTGAAGATAATAAACAATTAGAGTATTATTCACCAACAAAAACCTATAAAAATGTTATATGAATCTTACTCTCCATTTGTATTCGTTTACTAAAAAAGTAACAGCTGGCTTGCTGCACTTCAAATAATTAGCTTTAAAAATAATATTATTTCGGAATTAAAGTAATAGACACCTAAAATCTATCATCCTTATAATATAACTATATAATATCTTTAAACTTTATCTAATATATACTTATTGTTTTATATTATCAAGTATGGAAAACAATTTTCTGCTCATGTTAAATGCAATGTTCATTGATTCCATGACCTCTTGAACGCTTAACAAATCAAGACCACATTTTTGAATAGCACACAGCGTTCCATCTTCCTTAAATCCTATAGACAAACTTGCATCCATCAGTGTTTCCTCAACATAAAGAGGATCGACTATCAGTTGGTCATTAATTTTCACGACCGTACACAGCACACTTCTGGTATTAATTGGTAATCCCTGTAAGTTTTCGTTATCAATTGTAATTTCGTCATTGACAAATTTTACTGTAGGGATTTTGGTAGTTAGCAGTGCACTAACTGCAGCTAAACAGGCAGCATCCATTAAATTACCATCGTAATCCAATATGTTTATGTCAACGTGTAACTTCCAGGTTTTGCTGCCCTCAATAATACATAACTTTTCCAAATCAATTAAAGGAGCTTCTCTAATTGCACGATCCACAACACGTGATATTTCTATGGCAAACTTGTTAGGAGGTCCATACTCAAAGGTTCTGCTGGCTATGGCAAGCAACTCAGTATTTGTTATAATGATTCCCTTATCTGGTGAGTTACTAAATGGTGTTCCTATTTGTGCCTTAACACCTGCAAGTACAGTTGTTCCCCCTATTGATACCATGGCTGATCCATCTGCTTTGCTGACATAATTTGTTTCAATACGGATATCTCTGTATTGGATGAAATCCCGTTCATCAATTCTTTGTTCATGATTCAATAAATCAAAAATTTTTTCCTTGGATACTTCTGAGAGAATATTCACCATTTTTATTCTCCTCCGTATTTTTTAAGTAAAGTCTGTTGTTGTAATTGGTTAATATAATAACAGCCATCAAATGCTAGTTGCAATGCTTCTTCAAATTCAGGTACGGATAGATTACCATCCATCTGTAACAATGTTATTTCGCCGGTTCTTGGCATTATGGCAACGGGCATGTCTGCCTGTCCTGTCTGGTCTTCTTCTTCGGATAAGTCAACAACAATATGATTATCCACTTTTCCAACAGCACATGCACTGATTAAATCTTTCATAGGTATTTCAGCATCTGCAAGTGCAAGGCTAGCTCCTACAATTCCCAAACATCGGGTTCCACCTTCAGCTTCCAGTACTTCAATTGAAATGTCAATAGAACTTCTAGGATATTTTTCAAGGAATATTGCCGGGGTAATGGCTTCCGAAATCAATTTTGAAATTTCCGTTGATCTGCGATCTGGTCCGGGTCTTTTACGTTCAGTCACTGAAAAAGGAGCCATATTGTATTTACATCTTAAAACGGCACCATCAGGTTTTGAATGTTTCTTTGAATACAGTTCCTTAGGTCCATACACTCCCACCAAAATCTTGTTTTTTCCACATTCAACATATGCAGAACCGTCAGCATTATTTAATACACCCACTTTCATTTTCATGTTTCGCAATGAATTAAATGCCCGTCCATCTTTTCTAGTAAATTGTTCTTTCATGTTAATTCTCCATTCTAATTATAAGTTCATTATCTTGGACTGAACGATTTTAATTAAATTATGTTTAAATGGTTGGCTTTCTATTTCTTCAATAATTTTGATTATTTTTTCAATGTTCTCCTTTAAACCATTCATCCATATTAATCCATTTTTGGCAATTATCATGTCAGTACACGTATATTCTTGAATCATGCTTGTAAGAAACGCATTTTCTTCACTTAAAAAATGAACTGTTGGTTGTTTTACTCGGATAATTGTGCCCTGATTAAATTTTCCAAGGCCATGTGATCTGATAGTTAGTTTCACCCTGTTTATTTCATCAACTTGTGCAACTCTAAGCAATAGAATGTCCTTGATATTGATGATTTGATTCATGTTTTGCTCATTTTTATCATATAACTCAGAAGTTGACAGATATCCCTGGTATGTACTGTTAATATTAATTGTCCATGAGGAATATGATACACTGGTAACACGTCCAATAATTAAATCTCCATACTTTGGTTTGTAAGTGTATTTAAATGGAATTACACTGATTGTTTCACTTTCCAGATAAACAATTCCTGTCATATTTGAGTATATTTTTCCATCTTCTCTAAAGGTTCCTCTTCCTAATGTAAGATTACTATCAGATAATAAATGACCAGGTAAAACGATTTGTTTGTTATCTACGAACATCATCGTTATCACTTTTACCTGGCGGGTTAGAGAAGTTTTGTTTCAACTTCACCGTGGGTTAAACCACTTAGTTCCGTGTAGAATTTGTCCTGAAGACCACCAGGAATTTCCACAATACCAATCCAACTACCATCATTTTCCCATTCTTCCTTAATTAACTTTCCGTATTGCGTAATTACTGAATAGGATTTACCTGCGTAGGTTCCAGGAATTTTTACAGCAACCTGTACTTTCTCTATTCTGATTGGAATTTTTGTTAAAATAGCTTTTACTGTTGGTTCAATCTGTTCTTCAACAGTTTTCATCGGATCAATGTGTACTTTTGCTTCTTCCATAGCTTTTGCAATACGTTTTGGAGGGTGAGGAAGTTTAGTTTGTGGGTTAATAGCTTCCTGAGCAATTTTACTGATAACCTGTTTGGTTTTTTCTTCCTGCATTTTTCTTCTTTGGTTAGCAGTAATTTGTATGCTTCCCTTTTTAATGATTATGTCTGCTACTTCCAAAGGATCTGTTGTTTCAAAAGCTTTTTCCATATTTTCTTCTGATGCCTTGTCAGCTTTATGTGCATCTTTAAATATTTCTTCAACAGCTAGAACTTTTTCTATTTCAATGTCATTTCCACGTTTATAATCAGCAGCTAATTCAGCATCTACTAATATTTCAAATCTTTCACCATAACTTTCTAATCGTGCTATAACTGCGTCGTCAACATTTACCATTTTATTCACCTATTATAACGAATAATTTTTGTATTTTTTAATTTTCTCTTTTATTCATTTAATAGTATATAAATTATAACAAATATTTATTATGATGTTATTATCAAAAGGTTGATTATTTTTGAAATATTATTTTAATTGAAAAATAGTTTTTTCTGGTGGGGTTTATAAAAAAAGGGATATTTGTGAAGATTATTCTTCATCTTCACTTGAAGTTTCTTCGTCTGTATTTTCAGATTCTTCTGAAGATTCGGCTTCTTTTTCTGCTTTTTCAGCT
>DUHK01000132.1:10601-13708 GCA_013330915.1 Methanosphaera sp.
TTTTCTAGCTTCTTTTTCTTCTGCTTCTTTTTTAGCTTGTTCTTCAGCTTCTTTCTTTTCCTGTTCTTTACGTTCAAGAACAGTGTTTAAGTAAACTTCAATTTCTTGAGCATCTAATTTTCTGTATTTTGCAGTTTCTTTGTCGATAACTGATATTTCAACGCTGTCTTCTGCTACTTTACCATCAGTTGCCTTGTAAATACCTTCAATAGCTAAGTCGATTGCCTCATCAAGTGATAATTCATCATTATATTTTTCTTCAAAGAATTCTAATGCTTTTTCACGACCGAATCCAATTGCTGTTGCTTTATATTCTACTAATGCACCACTAGGGTCTGTTTCATATACTCTGCATTCGTCGTCTGATACCCCTCCGATAATAAGGGAGATACCGAATGGTCTGATTCCACCACTTTGAGTGTACATCTGTTCTAAATCACCGATGTATTTTGCAAGACCTGTTACTGATATAGGTTCATGGTATTGTAATTTGTTTACCTGAGCTTGTCTTCTTGCAATATCTACAAGTCTTCTTGCATCAGCAACTAATCCACTTGAGGCTGTACCTATGTGTTCATCAATTTTGAATATTTTTTCTATTGATGTAGGAACTATGAGTTTGCTTTTAACTTTTTTGTCCACTGCAAATATTACACCATCTTTTGATACAATACCTACTGATGTTGTTCCTCTTTTTACTGCTTCCCTTGCATATTCAATCTGGAATAAACGTCCATCTGGGCTGAATACGGTTAAAGCTCTGTCATATCCTTGACTTGAAAATTGTTGCATTTTATTACCTCGCTATGTTTTTGTTAATTAAATTATTAAAGTAATTAATTTTTTTTTATTTATTTTTTTGTATAATAATTATTATTACCTTATGTTATTAATATATTTTTTTCATTGATAATAAATTTATAGATTAAAATAAGAGTTAAAATTAAAAAATTTAAAAAAATAAGGTGGTTGGGAAAAATGAATATGCTTATTCCATAAATTTTTGTGCATATTCAATTACATTATCCACAAATTTGCTGCTGCTTCCGAGGTATGTGTGAGGATCCAGTGTTTCATCAATTTCTTCCATACTCATATATTTAAGAATTTCGTCCTGTTTTGAAACCATTTCACGTAAACCTGTATTTTCAGCATAAGCATCCATGGCACAGCGTCTTACAAGAGCATATGCACTTTGTCTTCCCATTCCTTTTTGTGTAAGTTTTGACATGAATCTTTCAGCCATAACCAGTCCGTTACTTGCGTTTAGGTTGCGTTCAATGTTTTCTTCATAGAAATCCAGTTTTGAGAACAGTTTTATGGATAGGTTTAATATGTAATCTGTTAGTATTGCGGATTCTGGTAAAATGATTCTTTCACAGGAAGAATTTGTTAAATCACGTTCATGCCATAGTGGGTTGTTTTGTAATGCAGCGTTAACATATGATTTTACAACTCTTGCAACACCACAAATTCTTTCACCTGTAATTGGATTTCTTTTGTGTGGCATGGTACTACTACCCATCTGCTTTTCAGGGTCGAATTTTTCACCTACTTCTGATAGTTCGGTTCTTTGTAGGTTACGTACTTCCAATGCCATCTTTTCGAGAGTACTGCAGAGATTTGCAAGTGTCATCACGTATTCTGCATGGTTATCCCTTTGTACAACCTGGTTGGATATGTGTACTGGGTTTAATCCCAATATTTCGGAAACTCTCATATGTATGTCATAACCGGTTTCGCCAAGTGCTGCTGTAGTTCCCACTGCACCGGTCATCATTCCCACACACACATGTTCTTTTGTAAGATCCAGTCTTTCAAGTTGACGGGTTAACTCGTCTATGTATATTGCAAATTTCATTCCATAAGTTGTTGGCAGTGCGTGTTGTCCATGGGTACGACCGATTGTAACTGTATTTTTGTGTTCCTGTGCAAGGTCTATTAATATCTGCATTAATTTAATGATTTTTTCTCTGATTATTTCTATTGAATCCTTAAGTTGTAATGACTGTGATGAATCGATAATATCATTACTTGTGGATCCGTAGTGAACGTACTCTCCGGCACCATTATCACATACTTCTTCAAGTGCTTTCATTAATGCACCTATATCGTGATTTGTTGCCCTTTCTATTTCATCCACTCTTTCCTGTTTAACGTATTCGGTTGTGGCCTTTTTATTTATTTCATCTGCTGCCTCTTTAGGTATTAAGCCTATTTCTCCTTCAGCCTTTGCAAGTGCAGCTTCAACTTTTAACATGTTCTGTAATTTTGCTTCCTGTTCCCATACAGCTTTCATTTCGGGAGTACCGTATCTAAATTCTATTGGATGTATTGCCATAATAATCAATTTAGTAATTTGTTTATAATAATTAAAATGTAAAAAAATAATTTTCGTTATAATATAATATATCTTTCAAAATTAATAATAATTTACCATTCCAATTTCATATACTAATTAATGGAAAATAAGTAGTAAAAATGATTATTGTTCTTTTTAATTCAGTTGAGATGATTAAATCATGAACTGTGTCCATACATGTTTGAGACATTGTTTGGATAGCATTTAATATTGAATACTCTTGTATAATCTCACGCATACCAATAACAACAGAATTACCTTTTGAAATAGATGACGATATTCATTTGGAGTAATTCTTACATTGAACTTATTAAAATGTAAATTAATGGAACCATTACTATAAAGTTCAGCAAATAAAACGAATACATCCCCTTTTGTGATCTTAATTCTGTATACCAGTAGTTATTAAGATAATCAGGAACTAAAGACACAACATGCCCATATATTAACGATATCATAGAACATAACAATGAATTACCAATGCCCAACACCAAGTAAAACATTGCAAAAAGGGTTGTGAATATAGTTGTTACAAGTATATATCTTATAGAAATACTGGTATATGTAAATGGATGTATCCTATTTTCAATAATTTTTTCATCTTCAAATGGAAAATAATTAATCCTAACAAATAAACATACAGACAGATACAAAAACAATATAGAATATAAAAATAATCCTAGAGATGCTACATTTTCACCTAAAAAGTAATATAATCCCATTCCCAGAGACATTAGAACCAATA
>DUHK01000032.1 GCA_013330915.1 Methanosphaera sp.
TTCATCACTAGGTTTTAAGAAGTGGCAACCGTAGTGTACAGCTACGTTTAAGTTTAAGTCTTTTTCCATGATTTCGGAAAGTTTGTCTAAACCTACGTCGTTGTATAATACTTCAGCAAAGTGTCTTACACCGGTTGAACCTTTGAATTCACGGCCAATTTCGGAAAGTGAAGAGTTTACTTTGCATTTCATATCTTCGTCTTCTTTTAATAAGTCGTTAGCTTCGTGGAGTGAACCGAAACATCCGTTACATTCGGTTAATATTTCTGCTCCCATATCTTCTGCAATTGTGATGTTTCTTGCAGCGATAGTTGCCCAGGTTTCTTTATCGAAAGAACCAAATACACCTGGTGCAGGACAACATGAAGCACCTTCCATATCTGCTAATTCTACACCTAATTTATCCATTAATACTCTGGTTGATTTTTCGATACCAGGGTATCTGTTGTTCATAATACATCCTAAGAAATATGCGTATGCCATAATAATATCCTCCTTATTAAATCATCAAAATTATTCTTTTAAGTTTCCGGTAGCCCAGTCGAATCCGATTAATTCATCAAATGCTGTTGCTTTGATTAATTTTTGTACTTCTTCTAATGCTGATGGACATGCGTGGGTTGTAGGTGGTACTTCTGAAAGACCAATTTCTTTTCTTAATGCTTTTACATCATCATTAATAGGTACTGCGTGTCCAGTTTTTGCTACGAAGGAACCGGTCATTTTGTGTGCTTTTGCCATGTAACCTTCGTGTGCAGCTACGTTTCTGATTGCTTTAACAATTTCTACGATTTTAATGTCACGAGGACATCTTTCTTGACATTCGTAACAGGTTGTACACATCCAAAGAGCATCGTCGGATATAACTGCTTCTTTCATACCCATTAATGCTTTTCTTACTAATCTTCTGATCATGTAAGGGGTTCTTCTACCTGATGGACATGCACCAGAACATGTACCACATTGGTAACATACTGCTAAACTGTCTGATCCGTTTGCCATGATTTCTTCTTTAAAAGTTGGATCAATATCTTTTTCTGTAATTAAGTATTCACTTTCATTTAATAAAGACATATTTTCACTCCATTGATAAAATACATAATATTTTTAATTAGTTTTACATCCAAATAAGATATGACTGATGCACCTAATCCATCAATCAATTATAATTTTTAAAAGTTAACTTGTAGAAATTTAACATTTTTAAACTTCTATTAATAGATTAAATTAAATTAGTATATAAAGCTATCAAAAAAATCACTTTGTGTAACCTAAAAGATAACACAGAATATACTCTAAAAAAATAAAACAATATACTACAAAAAACAAATACTATAACAAGAACAGGGGGAGAAAAAATAAATGATAAAAATAAATTCACATGACGGACCATCCAGATTAGGAAAATATGATGACCAAACAACACCCATACTATTGGACTACAAAAATATAAGAAAAATAGAAAACATTGCAACACCATACAAAATACAAAAGGAAATAGCAGAGGAATACGTGGAAAAAACTATAGAACTGGCAAAAAAGGAAGAAGACAAAAGTAAAACCGCAGTAATCCAGGGTGCTCAATATAGTGACCTTAGAGTAAAATGTGCTAAAGAACTTGAAAAAGAAGGATACACAACACTAATGTTAGCAAACAGTGATGAACTACAACGAAACCCCCAAGACCTGCTGGAAATAATAATAAGCATAAGAGAAAACATAAAACCTACAACAGCATTATACTTCCCATTTGCAACAACACAAATAATACCAATACTAAGTTACATAGGAATAGACATTTTCGATAACTCAAGAGCAATATACGAAGCAAAAAACAACAACCTGATGACAAGTACAAACATATACCCCTCAGACTACAACATCACTGACAACCTTGAAGAAGAAAACATGAAACAACTGGAATTCACAATAAAAGAAGTAAGGGAAAACATGAAAAATAAAACCCTAAGAAACCTGACAGAACAAAGAGCTACAACACACCCAGAACTAATGACATTACACAGAATACTGGATAAAAAACATATGGAATATCTATTAAAGTATACACAAATATACTAATAAACTCCAAATAAAACTTTTTTTTAAAAAAATAGAAAAAATAAGAAAAAAATTAATAATCTCCATCAGCTGAAGCTATAATACGATTATACATACGTCGAGCAGCAGAACCATCGTAACCAATGTATACGTTACACTGCGAATTATCATGTTTTGTACAAATAACTTGATAAAAGTTTGTACTGGTATCATGTACAAATTGAATATCTTTATACAGCTCATGAGAAATATGAGTACCTTTGATTAAATCTATTGTATCACTATCTGTATAATTCAAATTAAACCCTTCAATTATTAACTTATAAATATCATAATCATTTTTTAAATTACAATTAAATATTTATTATATACAAGTATTTAAATTATTTGAATTATAAAAATTTTTCAAGCAAATCCTTTGAAATATCGGCTAAAGTAATTAAAGCCTCTGCTTCGACAAAATGTAAATCCCCAGGGACAATTAAACAGTGAAGTGGACCACCAAAATCAAAGTCAACTACTTCTTTAACAGTACCACCTTTAACTAATGGTTTGTCACTGCCTGCTCTGGCCAAACCAACAACAATTGTATCATCACTAAAAACTTTTTCTCCACGTTCTGACTCAACCTTTGAGAGATAATCAAGAGCCTCATTAATTGTCATAAACCTATCCTTATGAGCCTGAATATCCAGCAGAACAAGAGTATGCAAACCCATCTCTTTATTGGATTTGATTACATCATATGGAGAATGTGGGAAAAAGTTCTCATCAGGAAATGGAACTGTAGTTGTCTTACCAAATTTATAAGCCTGAAGACCTGTTAAACCTGGAGCTGCAGAAAAAATACTGCTACCATGAATAATCCTTGTTTCAATACCCTTACTTACAGCCTCAACATAAAGTTCGGTATGGGTAGTGGCCATCAAAGGATCTCCAGCAACAACAAAAGCAACATCCTTAACCAAAGCTTCCTCCAAAACAATGTTTCTATCCTCAACATCTTCACGTTTTAAAGTGATAAAAGGAACATCAACCTTACTAATAAGATTGTCAATATTGCCACCCATTAACTTAGCAGTGTAAAACTCTGCATAAATACAGTCAACATTTTTCAAGGCATTGAATCCCTTAAAAGAAATATCATCTTCACTAAACAATCCTAATCCGATAAAATATAACAAAAAAAATCACCTCTAATAGAAAGTATGAAAGTTAAAATTTAAAAATTTAATGAATAAATAAAAGTAGAATCAAGAACTCATTACAAAAAACAGACAATACAAAAAACATAACAAATTCAACACAAATTAAAACAAAACAAGCTAAAAACAAATCAGGTAAATGAATAATAAAAGGCCGGCAACTTTCCGAAATTCCCATAAGCTTACCACCTATAGTACAAAACAGAACGTAGATAGACTTTATTACTGAGATCGAGACGAGATCAGATGTGACCCTATCGCTTTGGCCGCCGTACCAGATAAATCGATTAACGTAAATATCCAGATAAAACTAGTATTACCCAAATACTGAATACACCTAACTAGAATAAAGAAATAGTCATAATACAATAAAAT
>DUHK01000154.1 GCA_013330915.1 Methanosphaera sp.
TAAAGAGGAAGAAGAATAATCAAATTGTTTTAGTTTATTTGGGAAGTGTTTGTAAAAATAGTTTTTTTCACTATTTTAGTAAAAAATGATAAAGTTTGAATTGATTAATAGTGAGGTCAATTAGGAATTATTATTTTTTTGCAGACACTTTTTAATTTTTTTTATTGATTTTAAAATTAAAGGATTATATTTTTTTGATTTTAAAATTAATGGATTATTAATTACTTTACACATTTTTTTCTAATTTATGATTTCAAGACTTTTTTGTTCTTTCATATTTGTGCTTTTTTTTAATTTAGCTCTTGGAAAATATTTAAGCATATGGAATTAGAATATTTTTCAAATTTAAATTTTATTTTTACTTTAAATCAATTTTACACTTCAATATCAATATTGATTTTAATTTTAAGAAAAATTATATTAATATTAGTAAAATAAAGTATTAATCGGTTTTTATCCTCTAAAAAATTCCGTCATGTATGAAAATTTAGGGGGTGGTATTATGAAGAGAATGGATTTGAATAATATTGTTTTATTATTTATTGAAATTGTCAGATTAATACGAGCGTTATTAAGTTAACCACCTTATAGTTGAATTTAAAAAAAATTAAGTCTGGGATTTGCTTTGAGGATTTTTTCCCATTAAATTTGATGCAAAGTATTAAATAATTTAAAATCTAACATTTAATTGAAAACTAAATTTTCGTACATGATAAAATCAGGAATTCTTTGGAATTCCTTTTTTTATTCAAGCTTTTATTAGTTTTTATAATATCGAACTTTTTTTACCATTAATTATTTAATATTTGCAAATGAATTTGCTCTTGTTTTTAGTCCTATGCAGAAAACGATTTTTATGTCCATAAACAGGCAAGCGCATTTTTTAGGAATTATTTGCTTGCGAAAACTTTTTCAAAAACTTTATAATGTTTAATCAATAAACATTTAATTAATAAAATTTATTTTAATAGTGAACAATCTAGCTTGATAAGTTTTTATAAAATTTATCAACATTATTGGAATAATTTTTATTAAAAATTGATTTTTAATGAACTTTAAATTAAGTTTTTATCAGGAAAATGAAAATTTTTATATTTTCACAGTTCTTTCATAAAGAACTGGAATTTTATATTTTCATATTTTTCCTGGAAATTCATTAAAATTCTTTTTTGCTCTTTTTTTTAAAAAAAAAGGGGTTTGATATGTAATTAATAAGGTGATTTATTTGAAGATGAAATATATTGCTATATTTTTAGTTCTTCTTTGTTGTTTCATTGGTGCGGCAAGTGCAGCTGAAGATGTCTCAACAGATCTTGCAGATGCTTCCATCGATGATGTAGTCATCACAGATGAAGCTGTCGATGCAGACTTGCAGGAAGACGATTCCATTTCAGCCGAACCTGCCGACACAGATTCAGAGGCAGATCAGTCTGATGTATCTATGGAGACAAACGATGAAGAAGGAAACACAAGGGCATCTGGTACTGCTACAGCATCAGATTGGACAACTTTGAGAAATAAAGCACAAGAAACTGGAACTGATTACACAATCACATTAACTGACAACATTGGAATTGGTTCTACTGATATTATATTTGGAAATAATGCAATTATAGATGGTAACGGAAAAATTATTAGTGGAAACATAGGCACAACTAGAATTCCATTTAAAACCACTACTAATTCATACAGTATAACTTTTAGAAATGTCAAATTCCAGAATATAAATTGTCAAATGCTCATAAAATTGCAAACCAATGGAATTAGCAAAATAGAAAACTGTAGTTTCATAAATATTACTACTGGTAATGACCATCATTCAGTAATATACAATTATTGGGGAACAATGAACATTACTGATTGTAACTTTACCAATTGTACAACTGGTTATGGTGTAATAACAAATCATAATCTTATGAGCAAAACTGGTGTAAAATTAAATGTAAAAAATTGCAGATTTGAAAATAATTCTGCACTTTTTGAACCTGGTGCAATTAACAACTGCGGCCAATTAAATGTGACTAACTCTACATTTATTCACAACATAGCAAATTGGTGGGCTGGAGCTATCCACACTCACACCAATGCACATACCATTATCAAAGATTCAACTTTTGATGACAATCTTGCAGGCGGAGCCAGCGCTTCAGGTTGGAATGGTGGAGCATTATTCTCCTACAGCACTTTAGAAGTTTATAATTCTTCATTTACTGGCAACAACGTCAGTGTTTTAACTGGTGGAGGAGCTATCTTCGGATACAGCATGGGAACTTCCACATACAACATAACTGTAGATTCATGCAACTTCACCAATAATGCAAATAATTACAATGGTGGCTATGCTGGAGCAATAGGTGTACAAAATATAGGATATTTAACTGTAACCAATTCCAATTTCATAAACAATGTTGCATCTATAGGTCAAGCTATCTATGCTATGACTAAGGATGAACCTTATTGTTTAAATTGCACTAACTGTAGTTGTCCTAACTGCCCTAACTGCACTAATTGCACTCACAATGTTTCAACTGGAGAGCCAAATGCCACTCTTATTAACAACACTTATTTAAATCACACTGGCGATGGAGATACTGTGGTTATCGATGGACAACGTTTTACATTTAATTATAACATCTTTATAAATAGTACACAATCAAGAATAAGTGGTACTGGAAATAGATATGGATTAACTACTTATCCTTCTATGTTATCATCCCCTAAGTTATCCCCTAATATTTTAAGTAGCCCTATTCTCAAAGATTGGAATTATCATGATGAAATTTATATCAATATAAGCCGTGAAGCTGACCCTGAAGATGAAAATATACATGGTAGCAGTTGGGATGATGCGTATGGAAGCGCATGGGGAGATTTTTATGCTTTTGAAATAGCTATACAAAGAATAAATGAAGGAGGTACAATTTATGTGGCAGATGGTACCTATTATTCTTTCTACAATTCAGGTAATGGTAAGAATTATACTATGATTGGAATGGATGGAACTATTTTTGATGAGGCCGATTTTAAAAGCTCTGATACTCCTAATGATCGTTTAGTTGATTATGGTAAAGAGGATACTGGTGTAGTTACTTATATTAATATTACTTTTAAAAATCCTAAGGTGACTTTAAGAGGAAATAAGGTTTTCATTAATTGTACTTTTGTTGGTGCTCCTATAACAACTGATAAAGATACATATGAGAAGCTATATTTAAACGACCCTACTATTTATACTAGATATTGGACTGATAGAACTTATGCTTTCAACTTCACTAACTGCAGTTTTGTAGATTATACTACTGAAGGTAGCGTATTGGAAGCATTCAAGACTTCTCAAATTAACTTTAATGAATGTACTTTTGAAAATATTAATGCTAAATCTATTGTAAACAATACTGGTGACTTTATTTGTGAAGATGGCATCAATTTCAAGGATTGTATCTTCAATAATGTGAATGTTAAAGGTATCGTTGATGTTCCTGAGGGCACTGCTTTCGGTGAATTATACACCATTGTTGGCTGTACTGGTGTTGAGTCCTTTGGCGTGGTTACTGAAGATGGTCGTGACTTTGTAAACTCCACCAAAGTTGCAGTTGACTCTGTCTTGTCTGGTGTTGTTAATGGAGACAGTGCAGTAATCACTTTAAAAGATGTAGATGGCAACAATATTGCTGGTGCTGTTGTAAGTTATTCCATTAATGGTGCAGAAGCTGTAAATGCAACAACTGATGAAAACGGTCAAATCACCATTCCTGGTTTATCTGGAAAAGGAAGCATTGCTGTAAGTTATGAAGGTAATGACTCATTCAAGGCTAACACAACAACTATTGAGTTTAACATTCCAGTATCTACCAAGATCACTGCTCCTAAGGTAAGCGCTACATACAATGTTGCTAAAAACCTTGTTATCACCCTTACTGATAAGGATGGCAAAGCTCTTGCTAACAAGAAAGTAACTGTAAAAGTTGGTACTATCAGCAAAACCTTGACCACTAACGCTAAAGGTCAAGTAAGCCTTAATGTCGCTACCCTTGTTCCTAAGACCTACACTGCAACTGT
>DUHK01000083.1 GCA_013330915.1 Methanosphaera sp.
GGGGGGATGAATTTATGGGTTTTTGTATGCTATTTCCCATTTGTCCTTACCAAAGACCACACAACTTGTTACAGGGTTTGTGAATTCTTCGAAAGATCCTTTTCCATATATGTACTCTGCTGCTTCCTGAGCGTTTTCGGCCTCGAACACAACACTTCTTGGTGAGTTGTGTTCATAGGTGGACACGTAATATACTTCACCAGGGTTTACCTTTATGACTTCTATTCCGTCATCTCTGACGGTTCCTATAAATCCTTCACCATCAAGGTTTATTACACCACCGATACGTGGGGTGTTGTAATCATCCTTTTCATAGTCCATTGCAAGTAGGCTTAATGCAAGGGCATCTCTCATGTTCATGCCTTCACGTATCTTTCCTGCAATTATGTCTGTATGGGAACCGTTGGTTATTACACAAACGTCATCAATTATGTCAACACAGTTGTAACTTATGTACGGGTTTTTGTATATGTCGTCTTCTGAACCTTCGGTCGGGACGATTGATGCTTTTTCACCGTTTACCACGGTTTGTCTGTTTGGAAATGATCTGCTTGATACACGGTAAGCAGCAATAATTCCATTTTCATTACTTCCTATTGATATTATTCTTCCTAAATACATTGTTTGATTTCTCCTTTTGATTACATTACAGGGGGTTTAACTGCTATATCCACCAGATCATCTGGTGCGGTTATGGTAATGCTTCCTGTCGATGAATCCATCATGATCTGTCCCTCATCCATTACCCTTGTATGTACCGCTATTGATCCACTACGAATGTCTGAGGAATGGTCTACTCCATTAACAGTTACCTTTTTAAGACCATTCAATGGTAACAGGTAATATTCTGAATCTCCTGTGGCACTTGTTGGTTTTGCAGATATTTGGTCTGCAGAATACTCATCAGGGATTGTATCCAATGGATGCTGACTTAACATCACCAATAGAAATATCATTATGGTAAATATTACGTCCAGTAGAGGAACCAGGTTGATGTTTGGATTTTGATGTTCTACCTTGTTTTTGTATCTTTTCGTATCTATAGCCATTTGAGAACACTGTCCCTATTGTTTTAGTTTACTTTCAACTATACGGTTTTGTGTATCTGATTTTTCCCGTATGATTGTTTTAATTCCTTTTTCAAGCATGTTAGGTTTAAGGTATATCTTAAGGTTTGCCTGCTCATCCTGGATTTTTTTTACCTGGATGATTCCAGGTGATTCCTGTAGTGCTTCGATTACTTCGTCGACATCCTTTTCTATCCACACTTTCATCTCAGCGTTTCTCCAGTTACTCATTTTCTTTGCAATTTCGATGTTGTCCAGTTGAATTTCGATCATGCTTTTGATATGTGTGTATAATGGTAAGAGAATAATCGCTACAGCCAATCCGAAGATTGTTGTAATAATTGCTATGTATATACCGTTTGCCATAAGGGACATGTCACTGTTTAATCCGAGGTCCTTGAATGTGTACCACATACCAATTACCGTACCGATAAGCCCTATTAACGGGGATACTTCAATTATTGTCTGTAACGTTGATAACCCTTTCATCATTTTACTCATTTCTACGATGAATACCTGTTCCATGTTGTCTTCAACTTCGGATTTGCTTCTGTATCCTATTTTCAGTGCTTCTGAAATAATTCTAGAAATAGGTGTTTTGAAGTTACCTATTGCTCTTAGTGCTTCTAATGATCCTCCATGTGCCATAGATTCATTTACGATAATCATTATCTCTGACAGATCAACCTTTGATGCACGTCGAAGATATATTATTTTTTCAATTGCTAAAAATAGTCCATATAATCCGATTATGGTAAGGAGGTATACTATTACTCCCCCACTTTGGAACATGGTTATGAAGTCGTTACCCGTAGATAGTATTGTTCCAATTATGTCCATTTGTTTTAGCTCCTTGCTATACTCTCTCGAATTCTATTATATTTAATATATATTAAGGTTAGTTTTTTTTAGTATATATTTTTTTAAGATATTTCATTTTATGAATATTGGGAAAAACTATTCCTTTTCTTCAAGGTTCTTAACGGTATTCCATGTTTGTCTTACTATTGGAGGATACTCTCCATTCAATGATTTCAAATAGTTTATGGTGTATTTATCGCTTGGATATCCTGATCCTACTGCACCATATTCGTTTCTTATTATTGCCATCTGTTTATCTCGTTCTACTTTGGCGATTATGGAAGCTGCCGATACAATGTTGTATGTATCATCCGCCTTGTGTTCTGTGATCACTTTCATCTTGTGATTGATGTGCTGTATCTTGTTATGGAACCTTTGTTCATTCACATCTATACAATCTATGCAACACATATCAGGATTAAAATGTTGTATAATTTCAGTCATTGCATTGGTTTCTATCTTGTTTAGGTTGGTTCCCTCATTTCGCATTGTGTCTATATCGTGGGCTGTTATAATCGTGGTTTTGAATTCTGTAATCTTCTTTATTTTTCTTGATATTGTCGTCCTGTTTTTTGGACTTAGTCTTTTGGAGTCCTTCACTCCTATCCTGTCAAGGAATCTTAGTTTTTTTCTTTTCATAAGGACTCCTCCTATTACTAGGGGACCAAGTACTGAGCCTCTTCCGGCTTCATCTATTCCAAGAACCAGGCTGTCATCGTTTAATGTATCCATATTATTTTATCTCTCATTGCTCTTCGTTATTTTATTTTCTGTTGACCAGTTTATTTATTATTTTTTGTATTTTAATATAAAATTTTATATATAATTTTAATCAATGTTTAAGTATATATGCAAATTATTATTAAATTAATAAAATCATATATTGAATTCAGATAAATGTATAAAAGTAGGATATTTGTGGGAAATAATATGTATTTTGTTATATATATTATTATAATATCTAATTGATAATTATGGAAATGATTTTTTATGGAAACAAACATAATTAAAATGATGGGGATTGCTGATTTGGCCTCATTGGCAAATGCTGTTTCCGGTATGTTGGCCATAATAATGGCATTTTATCAAAATTCGATATTCTGTGCAATATTTTTGGTATTGGCA
Source organism: Methanosphaera sp. (assembly GCA_013330915.1). Lineage (GTDB taxonomy): Archaea > Methanobacteriota > Methanobacteria > Methanobacteriales > Methanobacteriaceae > Methanosphaera > Methanosphaera sp11921u. The sequence continues at coordinate 3,054 of DUHK01000083.1, forward strand.
GTGATTTTTGATGCTGTTGACGGACCTTTGGCAAGACATTTTCCGAATGAAACCAGTGATGTTTTCGGAGAAACAATAGATTCACTGGCAGATGCCATATCCTTCGGGATTTCACCTGCCGTAATAATATATGAACTATTCCCGTCACCGATAATGATTATTGCATCAGTTCTTCTGTTATGCTGTGGAATTCTAAGATTAAGCAGGTACAATACCATAATAACAGAGCAGGTCGGTCCTACAAAAACATTCGTAGGATTGCCTATTCCAGTATCATCATTTATGTTATCTTTACTGTTGTTCTCACAGATTAAACAGACAGCACTGATATTTATAATAATGGTAATAATTGCACTGCTGATGGTTTCATCCATAAAATATCCTAAAATCAAAAACACCAAGATATTTGTAGTGTGTGGAATACTTCTTTTAGCAACACTTATCCTTCCATTGAATAATATGTTGTTACATCTTCCATCATTACTTCTTATAATACTGGTAATAGGATATTTGTTATTGCCTTTTACAAAAATAAGCATTTAAACCCCCTATTTTTATACTTTTTTTTAGACGCGTTAAACAGTTATGAAAGATATTAAAGAAAAATTAGAAGAATATTACAGGAATCTCAACACCCTGCTCGATAGTGATGATGATTCGCCAAAATTACTCCACAGAAAGAATACAACTTCACAACAGAACACAGAGTTGTTAACGGGAATAATAGTTTTATTCCTAATAGTTTCAATACTTCTCTCATTGGCTTATTATTTTCTGATATTTGCACCTCAGCAGGAGCAATTATCAGATTTGAAGCAGGAAAAAATAAACAGGGTAAATGTGTTGCTCGCAGACGGTGATGATCATAACCGTGAATTTATAATTTCTCAGATTAATAACTGCAGTGATATAAAAAGATTGGAGCAGATGGATGTTGATGCCATGATATACCCATTCTTAAAAAGTATGCTGCTTGAGCAGCTGGATGAATATAAGGACAACTACGGCAGGGTGGAAATCACTAGCGAAAACATGACGGATATAATGAAAACAGATAATGCCCGGAATTACATCAATTCCAGGGATTCATTAACACTCTCCACAATATCTGTCCGACCTGTTGAATCCGTGATAATTCCCTTAAGCATAAACAGAAAACAGGCTGCCAGCGGACTTATCACGGAAGGAAACATTGTTGACATTTACACTACAAACAACATTCTATTGCAACGTCAAGATGATGATGGTGATAACATTTCACAATATTCTCATTACAATTCATCTTCAAGGATAGCCGGTGGCTGCAGGATAGTATCAATACTACGTTCCAAAGATTCTGCAGTTATAGATCAAAACATGGAATTGTCCGAGTATCCCCGAAACAGAAATCTGTCTCAGTCTTCGCTTTTGGATCTTGAAGAGATACTTTCTTCCAGGGCTGCAGGAGTATATGATGATAAACAGATTAGAATATTGTGGGATGATTATGCAACAAGATTATCCAATTATGAGAGAAAATCAAAAATAGGTGAGTTGGATGTATGGTATATTATTATGTTGGAGGTTCCCTCAGATAGTGTGGAATATATAATAAATAATATGGATAATATTATATTAACCATTCCTACCTATGATGCACCGTCATGGGTAAGATTATAAAGAAAGTTGTGGTGATAAATATGAAAGAAGAGGATTATTTTAGTAATTTAACTGACAGGGAACGTGCCATATTTGAGGGTGGTATAAGTATGGGTTCATTGTTTCATCAGTTTGTTGGAACACCGGTCAGTTTGGATACGGTAGACTCTCTTGAGGTGGCCATCAGGGAAAGTATCATGCTTCAGCCTGCAATAATTGATGTCAGTGTTAAACTGGATAAGCAATTGATTGAAAAGTCAAGTGGCGCCATGGGATACACTTCTCTTTCGGGAGAAATGTTGAATGTAAAACTGACCACTCAAATTAATCAAAAAGTGATAACTACATGTATATCATATGATGAAAATTTACATTATCCGATGATGTATATTGAGGACTAAAAAACATTTCCCCCATTTTTGTTTTTAATCTCCATCGTCTGATTTACCCGGTTGCAATTCCTTGATTTCACTAGGCAATCTGTTGAAGAGTCTGTCAATAAAACTCATGTTTTTAACCTGACCAATCGCAAAGCTGTATTTTTCCAAACGTTTAAGAGTATCGTTCAATTCGTCCTGTGTCTTATTAAGACGTTCCTGTGCATGTTCTCTTTTGTTTTTTATTTTTGTATTTTCCTTTACCTGTCTGTTTGTCTCTTCAACCTGCTCAATGTATTTATCTTCCAAACGCTTATTTTCATTCTTTAAGTTATTGTTTTCATCAAGCAATCTTGTATTTTCATTATTCAGGACTTCAACTTCTTTTTCAAGACTGTCTAAACTGCCTTTCAACCCGTTTCTTTCATATTCAAGCGTACTTAAATCATTTTCCAGTTTTTTTATAATTTCATCCTTTCTTTTTAGGGAGGTCATACTTTCAAGAAGATCATCATTCAATTTTTTATTCTCCTCAAGTAACTGACTGACTTCATCCTGAAGATTTTTGTTTTCATCATTTAGATTGTTGATTTTTGCTTTTGTTTTTTCAACGTTCAAGACGTCATTATCCACATAGTTTTCAATGGCTTTTTCTATCTCTTGTGATGTGTGCTTGTATGTGGTTCCATATTCCTCTTCAATTTTTTCCTGAAATTTCTCCCATAACTTATTATTCATTTTTATGGTTTTTCTAACGTACTCTTCACTCATAAAACATGACTCCTGATATAATATATGCCATGAAATTTATATAAAAATGTTGATTTCAACATTTCAAAAAACATCATTTGTATATATCAATTCACCATGGGATGACCGATTGATGAAATCATCTTTTCAATTTCATCATTTCTTCCACAAAAACACATTCATGATAATCTATGTATTTTCACATAATCTAAAAAAAATTTTCTAAAATCATACACAAAAAAATATGTTTTACAAAAGATGATTTTTGTTTTTAAAAACTTATACAACAATGTTAAAAAAGGATAAAAACATCATTTGCAATATTATCTAATTAATCAAGGTATTTTAATAATCCTCATAAAAACACCCATCATAAAATATTTCCAATACTGTCCTATTAAACTGGATAATACATTATTAATCGTGATAAATTTTACAAACTTTTAATATTATAAGAGACATATATTTAAAACAATGTGAGAAAATGGATGATATAATATATATTATTATTCAACTTACACTTCATGATGACAATTCATGAACCAAAACACAATTTAAGTTATATTATATTAAGGGAGTAAATGAATACAAAAACCTTCACTTAATAAAATCAAGGTAATGAAAATGATATACATTAATGAAGAGTTATGTAAAGGGTGCTTTATTTGTGTAGATTGTTGTCCAATGAATGTGTACGCTCCATCAAAAGAAATCAACCAAAAAGGAGTACACGTTCCAATACCAGAAATGGAAAAATGCGTAAAATGTCAACTATGCACACTAATGTGTCCTGATCAAGTAATTTCTATAGAGGATGATTAAAATGGCAGATAAAGAATTGTTCGTACAGGGAAACGAAGCATGTGCACTTGGAGCACTAGCGGCAGGATGTACATTTTTTGCCGGATACCCAATCACACCTTCTACAGAAATTGCAGAAGTAATGTCCAAAAAACTACCTGAAATAGGTGGACATTTCATACAGATGGAAGATGAAATAGCAGCAGTAGGTGCAATAATAGGAGCCTCATGGGCAGGTCAAAAGGTTGTAACCGCAACAAGTGGACCGGGAATATCACTCATGCAGGAAAATATTGGATATGCAGTAATGACTGAAACACCAATAGTAATAATAAACATGCAGAGAGGATCACCATCCACCGGTCAGCCAACAAGATCAGCACAGGCAGACATGATGCAGACAAGATGGGGATCACACGGTGACTATGAAACCATAGCACTGGCACCATCAAGTGTACAGGAATGTTTCGACTTTACAATAAAGGCATTTAACCTTGCAGAAAAATACAGATGTCCTGTATTTGTCATGGCAGATGAAATAGTAGGACACATGAGGGAAAAAATCATCGTACCCGAAAATGTGGAAATAGTTCCAAGACAAATGCCTCAAAAAGAAGAAAACTACCTTCCATTTGATGCACCAAAAAACGGTACAACACCAATGCCATCATTCGGACAGGGATTTAACATACACGTAACCGGACTTACACACGACAAAAGAGGATATCCATCAACAGACGATGAACAAACACACCAGCAACTGGTAACAAGACTATGTGACAAAATCACACAAAACACAAACGAAATCTCATCAATAGACACACAATTCCTTGATGATGCAGAAACAGTTGTAATCTCATATGGTATACCATCAAGAAGTGCATTAACCGCTGTAAAACAGGCACGTGAAAAAGGATTGAAAGTAGGATACATAAAGCTTGGTGTGGTATGGCCATTCGCATCAGAAAAACTACTTGAATTGACCAAGGATGCAGAAAGAATAATAGTACCGGAACTGAACCTGGGACAAGTATACCTGGAAGTGGACAGAGTGCTTGGAAAACATGCAAAAGTAGAACTTCTACCAAAAATAGGTGGAGCACTCCACACACCGAAGGAAATACTTGATAAAATCATGGAGGAATAAATTATGTCAGACCATGAACACAGATTTATGAAATACCTCAGAAAAGAACGATTACCACATATATTCTGTCCGGGATGTGGAGACGGAATAGTACTCAACACATTATTCAATGCAATCGAAATGTCAGATGTTGACTTTGATAACATAAGCATGGTATCTGGAATAGGATGTTCCTCAAGAATACCTGGATACGTAAAATGTGACTCCCTCCACACCACACACGGAAGAGCACTGGCATTTGCAACAGGCCTTAAAACAGCAAACCCAAAACAGGACGTTATAGTTGTAACAGGTGACGGGGATGCAACAAGTATTGGAGGAAACCACCTCATACACGCAGCCAGAAGAAACATAGACCTTACAGTAATATGCATAAACAATGACATATACGGAATGACAGGAGGACAAATAAGTCCTACAAGTCCAAAAGGTTCATATGCAACAACCGCACCATACGGTTCAACAGACAAACCATTCAACATATCCGAAGTAGCAAAGGCAGCAGGAGCAACATATGTTGCAAAATACACAACAGCACAGCCAATACAAGTATCCAACGCAATAAAAGAAGGACTTGAAAACAAAGGATTCTCCTTTATTGAAGTAGTGGCACAATGTCCAACATACTACGGAAGAAAAAACAAGATAAGAAGTCCTGTTGAAATGCTAAACTGGCTAAAAGAAAACACAATAACACTACAGCAAGCAGAAGGAATGAGCGACGAGGAACTTGAAGGAAAAATAATCACGGGAGTATACATCAACAAACCAAGAAAAGAATTTGTTGAAGCACTCGAAGAAATATCAGCACAACACTCTGATGTGGACCCAGACACAAACATAAACCGAGCATACAGGAGTGAATAAAATGAGAAAGGATCTAAGAATTGCAGGTTTTGGAGGACAGGGAGTACTGATGTGCGGAATCGTAATAGCAAAGGCAGCATCATTATACGATAAAAACTATGCCGTACAGACACAATCCTACGGTCCGGAAGCAAGGGGTGGAGCAAGCAGAACCGAAGTTGTGGTAAGTGACGAAGAAATAGACTATCCGAAAGTGGACAACCCACAAATATTCGTGGCAATGAGTCATGAAGCACTCCTAAAATACATAGATGACATACAGGAAGGAGCAATACTTCTTATTGACCCAGACCTTGTATACCAAGACCAGATAAAAGACATAATAGAAGACAAAAAACTACAGGTATACGCTTCAAAGGCAACAGAAATCGCAGAAAAAGTACTTGGTAAAAAGATAGTTGCAAACATAGTTATGCTGGGATCCTTTGTTGAATCAACAAAACTGATTTCAACAGAAGCTGCAAAACAATCCATACTCGACAGCGTACCTCCGGGAACAGAAGAATTAAATCTAAAAGCTTTTGAAGAAGGAATGAAAATAGTTGAAAAAATAAATTAAGGAGACATACAATGAACATACATGAATACGTAGCAAAATCAATATTTGAAAAGGAAAACATAAGAGTGCCAAGAAGCTACATGGCATACTCACCAGAAGAAGCAAAAACAAAAGCAGAAATGCTGGCAAAACCGGTAGCAGTAAAATCACAGGTACTTTCAGGTGGACGTGGAAAAGCAGGAGGAATTCTCTTTGCAGACACACCAAAAGAAGCAGCAGAAAGAACAAAAGAACTCTTCCAAAAAGTAATTAAAGGAGAAAAAGTATCAAAAGTATTAATCGAAGAAAAAGTAGATGGAATACTTGACGAATACTTCGTATCAATCATCCTGGACAGAAACGCAAAAAAACCACTCATAATGGCAAGTATGTCCGGTGGAATGGACATTGAACAGGTTGCAAAGGAAACACCTGAAAAAATAGTCAAACAATACATAGAACCACTCGAAGAATTCATGCCATACCAGGCAAGAAACATAGCACTAAAAATGGGAGTGGACACAAGCGAAGTATCTGCAGTAGGAACATTCATCTGGAGATTATACCAGGTATTCCAGGACTACGATGCAACAGTAGCAGAAATAAACCCACTCATGAAAACAGAAAACGGATTTATTGCAGCCGATGCAAAAATGGCAATAGACGATGACGCACTCTTCAGACACACAAGAATAAAAGAATTTGACGACTTCAAAGACGAAGAATTCGCATACGTAAAACTGGACGGAAACATTGCAGTAATAGGAAACGGAGCAGGACTAACACTAACAGGAATGGACCTCATAGAATACTATGGAGAAAAACCTGCAACATTCCTTGACGTTGGTGGAGGAGCATCAGAAGAAAACATAACCAAGGCAATCAACCTTGTACTGCAAAATCCAAACGTAAAAGTAATCTTCCTCAACGTACTCGGAGGAATAACAAGAGCAGACGATGTAGCAAATGCAGTTGTAAACGTATCAAAAGAAGCAGGACATAAAGTACCAATAGTAATCAGACTAACAGGAACAAACGAAGAAGAAGGACAAAAAATACTAACAGACAACAACATACCATTCGAAACATCAATGGAAAAAGCAGCACAAAAAGCAGTAGCAATAATGAAAGAATTATAAACAAAAAAACATTCCTTACATAACCCCCCTCCACATAACTCTCTTTTTAAAAAAAAATTAACTCAAAAAAAAACAACTTCATAAAAAACAAAAAAAAAACAATAATCTACAAAAAAAGAAAAAAAGGCTCTAAAAAATAGAACCTATAAAACTATTTTCCTGAGGATCCAACTCTGCCAAAAAGGGAATTAATAAAATTCATAATACTGTCAACAATTGACTGACCCTCACTGGAATTGACAAAGTTAACTATCTGATTCTCATATTGAATAGCCTGATCTTTAACTGCCTGCGTTTTCTGAACACTATCAACAATATTGTTAATGTCATTTTCAGTAATGTTAATATTGTAATTGTTCACGACATTGTTAACAATATTAATAATAGTCTGCCTGTCAGTAGTGTTCTGACTTGCAACCTGCTCCTTAACCTCAGTCATAATCTTGGCCACATCATCAGCACTAGCACCAGTATTTTCAACAATCTCTGTTTCAGTATATATTTCGTTGTTGGCAGCATCCTTAACCTCTTGAGGAATAACATTACCGGTACTTTCCTCATAGGACTTCATAACACCAGCCAATGCACTCTCACCAGTAGCGGCAACAGGACTTGTGATTTTCACATAACCCCTGCTGATACCGGCAGAATCCAGAGCTGACTTATACATGCTCGGTGTAACCAGAGTGATTTTAGAAGAATCAACATCGATTCTGATATTGTTTTTACTGCTCAAATCCACCATGGCACAAGAAAATATCTGATTAGAATTATAATTTCTATTGCTTATGCCAGATGAAATTTGATTCACATCACCGGCTGTAATAACGGTTTCCTTAGCATTATTGACACTAAAATAATTGTCAACAATATTCTTATATTCAGCATTGTTATATGTTGTTTCACCATAAGTAACAACAACATTTGCACCATCAGCCTGGCCTGACCAGCCAAAAGGTACAAAAACTAAAACCGCAATGACCAAAAGAATCATAGCGGCAATACTATTTCTACTCATATGTAATTTTCACCTCTACATATAATTAGAAATACTACTTATTATACTTTACTGGTTTTTTATCACCCAACAACAGAACCCTGCTTTTTTCAACCTCATCAATAACATCCAAACCGGCATGCTCGGCAACACTATTAGCAAACTCTCTGATATCAACACTTTTAGGCATGTTCTCCCATTCAAGACGTTCACGGGAATCACCAACAAACATATACGCCTTAATCTCAACATAATCAATATCACATTTTGAAATAATTTTCGCATACTCCTCAGGATTGTTCATATTCAAATCCTTAACACTAGTAATACGTAAAACCTTACGGGTATCCAAAGTAGAAAGTAATTCAAGACTCTCATTAAGCTTCTGCCAACCATCACTAACCTGTGGAAGACAAGTACGCTTATAAGTCTCCTCATCAGGAGCATCCAAAGAAACATAAAGCTGAGTCGGTTCCTCCTCCTCAAGAGCAGCAATCCTTTCAGGATTTTCACCATTAGAAACTAAAAAAGTCGTAAAATCCAAACGCTTAAACTCATGAATCAACTGATTGATCTCAGGATAAAGCAAAGGCTCACCAGCAAGACTCATCGCAGCATTATTAGGAACAAGACACTCCTCAAGCTTCACAGGATTAGCATTGTCATTACCAAAATAACCACACAACAACTGCCTCTGATTAGCTATACAATCCTCAATAATAGTACGGGGATCATCATAATCATCACTATCCCAACTAGTCTTAGTAATATCAGTATCCCTCCAACAAAACAGACACTTATGTTGACAATAAGGAATAGCAGGAGACATCTGCAAACACCTATGGCTTTTAATACCATAAAACTGCTCCTTGTAACAAACACCATCATCAACAATACTCTTTCTAGTCCAATGACAAATCTTATTACCTGCATGTCCAAAGTTACCGGCAAAACGATAACCCTTCTTCTCTAAATTTTTACGTTGTTCATCTGAAATTATCATACTAAATAATATATATGTAAACAACAACTAAAAAAATTAATTCCCACACACAAAACAAAAAACAAAATTTACTATAATGACTTTCAAGATAAATATATATTAATAAAATAAAATAGTAGGTAAAAAAATATGAGTAAAACACCAATAATAATACTTAACTATAAAACTTACACAGAATCCACAGGAAAAAATGCACTTCAACTGTCAAAATATGTGCAGGAAGCAAGTGAAGAAACAGGAATCAACATGGCAATAGCACCACAGGCAGTAGACCTATACCCAATAATAAAGCAAGTGGACATCCCAGTATACTCACAACACATGGACGCAATCACCCCTGGAGGACACACAGGATCAACATTACCAGAAGCAATAAAAGAAACCGGAGCAACAGGAAGTCTAATAAACCACTCAGAACAAAGACTAACCATAGCAGACATAGAAACAGTAGTAGAAAAAACAAAAGAACTGGAACTAACAAGTGTACTATGTACAAACAACGTACAAACAAGCGTAGCAGCAGCAACATTCAACCCGGACTACATAGCAATAGAACCACCAGAACTAATAGGAACCGGAATACCAGTATCACAAGCAAACCCTGAAATAGTAGAAAACACAGTAAACCAAATACACAACATCAACAAAGAAACAAAAGTATTATGCGGGGCAGGAATAACAACAGGCGAAGACATGAAAGCAGCACTGGAACTAGGAACCCACGGTGTACTCTTAGCATCAGGAATAATAAAAGCAAAAGACCAAAAACAAGCACTACTAGATTTAGTAAGCCTAATATAAAAAAACCAAAAAAATGGGGTATAGAAAAATGGAATATGATTTTGACACAATGGACGACTTCGATTTTGAAGGAAAAACTGTACTCTTAAGAGTCGACGTAAACTCCCCAGTAGACCCACTCAGTGGAGAACTACTAGACGACACAAGAATGGTACTACACTCCGCAACAATATCAGAACTATCACAAAGAGGAGCAAAAGTAGTAATCCTAGCACACCAAAGCAGACCAGGAAAATCAGACTTCACAACACTAAAACAACATGCACTAGCAATATCCAACATCATCGGAAAAGAAGTACAATATGTAGACTCAATCTTCTCAACAGAAGCACAAAAAACAATATCAAACATGGTAAACGGAGAAATAGTGCTGCTGGAAAACGTAAGATTCTTCTCAGAAGAAATGCCAAAACTATCAGCAGAAGAACAAGCAAACTCAGTGATGGTGCAAAAACTATACCCACTGGCAGACTACTTCGTAAACGACGCATTCGCAACAGCACACAGATCACAAACAAGTATCATAGGATTCTCACAAGTACTACCATCAATCGCAGGAAGAGTAATGGAACTGGAACTAAACTCCCTATTCGGAATACTGGATAACGCACAAGAACCAAGAGTATACGTACTCGGAGGAATCAAAGCAGACGACTCAATAAACGTCATGGCAAACGCACTAAAATCAAACCAAGCAGACTACGTACTAACAACAGGACTCGTAGCAAACATATTCTTAGCAGCAAAAGGATACAACCTACAAGAATTCAACCTAAACTTCATCAAAGAAAGAGGATATGAAGACTTCATACAAATAGCAAAAGACCTACTCGCAGAATTTGAAGAAAAAATCATAGTACCAACAGACCTCGCAATACTCGAAGATGATAGCAGAGTCGAATACCCCGTTGACCAAATACCAAACCTACCAATATATGACATAGGAACAAAAACAATAGAAATGTACAAGGAAAAAATCCTCGAAGCAAAAACACTATTCGCAAATGGACCTGCAGGAGTATTTGAAAAAGAGGGATTCAATCTTGGAACAGAAGAC
>DUHK01000048.1 GCA_013330915.1 Methanosphaera sp.
TCTTTGTCTTGATATACACCAGTCCCAGTCCATGCTTGTTGCCCAGTTTTCCAGTCTCTGGTACATGTGTCCAGGAATCCATCTCATGCTTTTTGCCTGTTCAACAATGTCTTCCTGCATTTTTGTTACTGCTACAAACCATTGTTTTTTGGTCATGATTTCTATTGGTGTCTTACATCTCCAGCAAAGACCTACGTTCTGGTCAACATCTTCCTGTTTGATAAGGAATCCTTCTTCTTTAAGGTCGTTTATAATTGCTTTTCTACATTCTTTTATGGTCATGCCTTCGTATTTACCGGCTACTTCAAGCATCAGTCCGTTTTCACTTATTGCATTGATTACATCCAAATCGTATCTTGTAACCCATTCAACGTCGGTTTTATCCCCGAATGTACATATCATTACAACACCGGTACCATATTCAGGATCCACTGATTCATCAGTAATAATTGTTACTTCTCTGTTATAAATAGGGAGTGTAACAGTTTTTCCATGTAGTTGTGTGTATCTTTCATCTTCAGGATGTACCACAACTGCAACACATGCACATAAAAGTTCAGGCCTTGTTGTTGCAATGGTTGCATTACCTGATCCATCTGATGCAGGGAAGTTAACATAGTTGAGTTTTGTGGTATTGTCCTTGTATTCCACCTCTGCAAATGCGATTGCAGTTTCACAACGTGGACACCAGTTAATAGGATGAATATCCTGATAAATCATGTCTTCATCATATAATTTAAGGAATGACAGTTGTGTTCTTTTTTTGTTTTCCGGAAGCATCGTAATGTATTCATGTGTCCAATCCTGTGAATAACCCATACTTCTCATTTGTTTTCTCATCTTTTCAATGTTTTCATGGGTTAAATCAATACAGTAATCTCTGAATGTTTCCCTTGGAACATCATTCTTTTTAATTTCATGAATTTCTTCAACTTTAACCTCTGTAGGAAGACCGTGACAATCCCATCCCTGAGGGAAAAGCACATCAAAATTGTTCATTCTTTTATATCTTGCGATGATATCCATGTATACCCAATTTAAAACGTGACCCATGTGAAGTTTACCTGTTGGATATGGTGGTGGTGTATCAATAATGTATGTAGGTTTTGTTCCGTCACCTATAAATCTGTAGGTGTTCTCACTTTGCCATAAATCTTGCAATTTCTCTTCATTTGTATGATCATAATCTTTTGGAATTTCATTACTACTCATTTAAAAAATATCTCCTTAATATGATTATAAATACATTTTTCTAGATTATTAAATATTAAAAATGAAAATGATAAGTTTTTCAAAAATAATATAATATCAGACTATATTATTATATCTGTATAAAATAGAATATAATTTTTCTTAAAAAAAATAGTGAAAAAAAGAATTAAATAAAAAAAAATAAAGCTAGTTCAAATTATCCATCTTAAACCTGACTAGAATTAATGGTGAAGCTAACTTGTAATATAACTTTTTTTGTTCGTTGCTAAACTTTTTACGGACGTAATTTTTGTCAATGTTTTGTAATGCCCTGTTGAATGATTTGCATGTGTCGTAATCATAATTTGTGTAATCATCCTCATTTTCCATGATAATTTCCACATAACGTAACAGACGTCTGTACAACATTTCCCTTATGGTGACGTTATCCTTATATTCTGATTGATCCAATACATCAAACATGTCACTTATTCTTTTTAAAGGTATGCTTAAATCTGTTAAATCATTTGAAGATGATTTTATGTTATCTTCCCTGTAATAGTAATAAGGAGTATCTGTGTAAACTATCGTTTGTGCCTTTATTGCCGTTTCAATGAAAAACGGATTGTCCACCCATGCTCCACCTTCCTCTTCAAGAAACTTTATTGAGTTATTCTGTAAAAATTTCCTTCTGTAGATTGCAACCCATATGGAAGGATGACCCTCCAGAAAAATAGGGTGTTGTCCCAAAGTGAATGTTTTGTCTGTTTGAAGTTTTCTTTTTGCCCTGTCCAATTCCAGTTTTTCTCCGTTATCATAGACATGATAAAAGTTACCTTTAACAACGTCGACAGTTGAATACTGGGTTAAATCATATAATGACTCCATCATATTCTCTTTTATGTAGTCATCGGTTTCAACAATGGAAATATAATCCCCTTTAGCGAGGGATATTCCCTGATTGACCTGACTGCCGTAACTTTTTTTGTTTGACAGGTAAACGTTTACTCTTTCATCCTCCTGAGCATATTCCTTGAGGATATCCAATGTTCCATCATCACTTCCTGCATCCACACAGATAATTTCAATATCAGTTAATGTCTGATTCATTACGCTTTCAATACATTGTTTTACATAATTTTTAACATTATATGAGGGAAGTATTATAGATATTAGCGGATTTTCACGTTTCATCCTAATTTCCCCCTGCCTTCAATATTGAACTGTATGTTTTTCTAAGCAGATTAAAATCCCTGCTGTTGTCCGTACTTAATACCTGGATAAAAACATTTCTATTAAAATCATTTAAGTTACTCATAAAATCATCAAAGAGCTTTTCATTTTCCAGTATTGTCATGAATGATTTTTTCATTTCCTGGAAGAAAACATTTTTATATTCTACCCTGATTTTTGTAAACCTGTTGTATATGGATGAAACTTTGGAATTATACAATTCTCTTTTATGATATTCAAAATGATCATATTTCTTAAATATTTCCCATATCAAATCGTTAATTTTTATGGAATCCAGAAATCTTAAATCACCATTATGGGTTGATGAACTGGAGTAAAAACGTCTGATGAAAAGAAATTCGTTCAAAAATGAAATTCTTTCTGAGTTAAAAAAGACTTCCCAGAAAAATATGTTGTCATCAAATATTAAACCTTCGGGAAATACTATGTTGTTATCCGTGATTAAACTTCTTTTATATAACTTGCTCCATGGCGTTACTGAAAGAGTAAATATCAGGTCCTTGATGTCATCATAATTGAATATTTCATCCTTGACTTTGTTTTGAACCTCTTCCATACTGTATGATAATGTTTCAAAGTATTTTTCTTCATCGTTATCATAGTTGATTGCCTTGAATATGACAAAATCCACATCAGTTTCTATTGCTTTATCATAGGCCATCTTTAACGTGTTTTCCTTAATCATGTCGTCAGAATCCATCAGGTACAGGTAATCCCCTGTTGCATGAGTCATCCCCACGTTGGTGGCCACTGCATGTCCCTGATTTTCCTGTGAATATACCCTTATCCTGGAATCCTTTCGGGCATATCTCTCCAGTATTTCCAGAGAATTGTCACTGGATCCATCATTTATACAAATTATCTCAATATCAGTTAACGTTTGATTTATCAAGGAATTTAAACATTCATCCAAGTAATCCTCAACATTATAAACTGCTACAACAACAGAAACTTTAACCATTACAATCACTATAACTTATTTCTTAATCTAAATATGCCTGTTAATTTCCAACTACGTGAATTTCTAAGATTATCATTGAAATTCTTAATTTTTTTATGTTCCACACTGATTATCTTTTCATATCTTCTCATGAAATTAACGGATTTTTTCTCTTCGTTGACCTTTTTTAACAATTCATATTCCTCTACACTTTCGGATATGATTATCTGTTCAAAAGATTTCCTGTTTGTATCCGTGAATAATTCAAGATTATTCTCTTTTTGTTTTAAATAGTTTAAACAGTAATTTCTCAGCGTATCATATGACGCCTTTTTATATCGGACCGGAACCTCGCCGTATAAGTCAATGATATCGGAAAATTTCCGGTTAATGCCATTTATCCTGTAATCACTGTATTCTCCTTTATTAAGCAGGTTAAGGAATATATTTTGTGAATCCACATATTCTGCAAAAGACCTGTCATCCACAACTATCTTTGAAGGGTTATCAGTTTCATACAATGATTCATCCATTAATGAAATTTTTTGAGAGTTCAATAATGAAAGTATCGAAATGTTATCCGGTGTTTGAACAAACATGTCATATAAGTCAAGCTCTTTAACCAGGTAAGATTTCCTGAATATTTTATTGTACAATGTCTGTTGAGTATCCAATAAGTATTCCCTGATTTTGGAGGGTGCGAATGCATTATTTCCAACCAATTGGAATATTCTTTTTATAACCTTATCTTCCACCGAATCATTCAATCCAAATAACAGGACATCAGACTGATCCTCTTTGATTTTGTTATGGAATTTCCTGAGAATATCCTCCTTGATTATGTTGAATGAGTCAACAAATAACAGGTATTCCCCATCAGCCATTTTTATTGATTCAAGAATCTCTTTAGTAGAAAAAGTATCAACCTCTTTAATCTGCATGTTGGGATATTTCTTTGAAAAAGCCTTTAAAACGTTAAGTGAAGCATCACATGATTTTTCGTAAAGGAATATTATTTCCATGCTTTCGAGTGATTGATGAATAATACTGTTTAATGATTCCTCCAGATATTTTTGGGAATCTTTTACATACATAATTACTGAAACATCGTACATATTCATCACATCACATTTTATGTTTTATGGAACGTAGGAAACTTGTTACTTTCCAGCTGTTAGAATTGAGTATCGTATCATTTGAATGTATGAAATTATTTATCTCATGTTTAAGTTTTCCTACACGCCTATATACTGAAAGTTTTTCCTCAAAAGTATAATCATCTATCTGCTTAATTTGATTGAATGATCCTTTGATGAATTCGGCATCATCATGATCTTTTGAAATGCTAACAAAATCTTTTAATCTGTCCAGATCGATAAAATTATCTTCCAGCATACTTTCTTCAAAGAGGAACCTTTTTATAGTATCGTATTGGTCATCAACATTTTTTACAGGATTAAGTATCAAATCCAGAATCATGTAACCATAATCCCCTTCTTCAAAGATGTCTGTGCCTTCAAATAAATTCCGGACAATCTTATTAATATCCTCGTCATGGAGATTCTGTCTGAAAATAAGATAATTAACAAATTCCATTTTATAGTCGGATAAGACCAATTCAAAACCTTTTTTTTCAAGTATCTGGAATGTGTCAACAAAATGTTGAATATAATCATTTTTCTTATCATAACTGTTTAACTTAACATTTACTCCACCGGAAACGGAATGATTATATCCGTACAAATCAACGGGAACAACAAATATCTTTTTAATCCTGGTTAAAATGCTGGCAAGAAAAACCGGATCCTGACCTCTTTTCAAATCAGGAAAGGAAATGTTGTTTTCCGTTACAAATGTTTTTTTATAGATGTTCTTATAAAAGGCCCATGGTATTCCGTATTCCTCAGGCCTGATAACATCCTCTTTATTAAAATAAGCAAACAATGTGTTTTCAAAGTCATAATTTTCTTCAAGTGTGCTATCCTGTTTGATTCTTTTTAAATTTGCGGCAACCATATTTGCATCATTCTTAACTGCAGTGTCCATCATTTTTTCTAATGCATGGTTGTCAAGAAAGATATCATCAGCATCCAAAAATGCCAGATAATCCCCTTCAGCCTTTTTCATTCCAAAATTACGTGCTTTTCCCGCACCTGAATTTGTGATGGAGAATATTTTAATGCAATCATGATCCTTTGCAAATTTTTCCAAAATATTCAATGAATTGTCGGTAGAGCCATCATTGACACAAATAACCTCATAATCATTGAATGTCTGATTTAATATGCTCTTTAATGACATGTTTAAAAATTTTGATGCATTAAATACCGGCATGATAATTGAAAGTTTAACCATTGTTTTCTCCACCACATAGAAATTAGTATGATAGTGATACATACTCATTTATCGTTAATTAATATATGAGAATACATATTATATACAACTTTTGAATA
>DUHK01000142.1 GCA_013330915.1 Methanosphaera sp.
TTTTTTTTACAAAGTTAAATTAATCTTGTATTACAAATATTATAATTAGTTGAAATATAAGGAATAGATATTTATGGATTTGAGAGCAGGACGTTTTGATGGACAGATGACTGATGATGCGGCAGCATTTTCGTCAAGTATAGAATTTGATAAAAGACTTTTCAATGCAGATATAAAATGTAACAGGGCACACACCACAATGCTCATAGAACAGGAAATCATTCCGGCAGACTCCGGTAAAAAGATACTCTCTGCATTGGATAAGCTGGAAACTGAGGGATTGGGTGCACTTGATTTAAACCCTTCATTCGAAGACATCCACATGGCCCTTGAGGATTACGTTACAAAGGAAATCGGTTCTGAAGCAGGATTTATGCATACCGGTAAAAGTAGAAACGATCAGGTATGTACCGATGTAAGACTTACCTTAAAGTGGGAAATAGAAAACACCATAGAAAACATTAAGGCATTCATAGAAACCATAGTTGCAATGGCAAAGGAAAATACAGATACACTATTTATTGCATACACACACCTTCAGCACGCACAGCCGACAACATTTGCACATCATCTGATGGCATATGCCAATGAATTAAGAAGGGACTGTGAACGTTTAATGGACACATATAAGCGTGTTGACATGAATCCATTGGGTTCAGCTGCATTGACCACTACAGGTTTTCCAATAGACAGACAAAGAACAACAGAACTGCTTGGTTTTTCAAAAGCAATGGACAATTCCATAGACGGGGTTAGCAGCAGAGACTTTGCTGCTGAAACGGTATTTGATTATGCAATGCTTTCAACAACACTTGGAAAAATATCCGAGGAAATAGTGATATGGAGTACCTATGAGTTCAGGATGGTTGAATGTTCCAACCAGTACTCATCAACATCATCAATCATGCCACAAAAGAAAAATCCCGACATAGCCGAGCTGGCAAGAGGAAAAAGTACAATAGCATACGGGGAACTTATGACAATACTGTCTATGATTAAGGGTATTCCTCACAGTTACAACAGGGATTTACAGGAAGTTTCACCACACGTATGGAACGCAATAGACAACACAAACGACATTCTAAGAATTGTTCATGGAATGCTAAGCACAATCACTATAAACAAAGAAAGAACAAGGGAATTAGCCGGAGCAAACTTTGCCACAGCAACTGAACTTGCAGACATGATGGTTCGTGAAAAAAATCTTCCATTCAGGACTGCTCACCAGATAGTTGGTAGAATAGTATCTGAAGCCGTTGAAGATAATGTTTCACTTGATAAAATCGATAACGATTATGTTAACAGAGTAAGTGTTGAAATAACAGGTGAAAAACTTGATCTGGGTGATGATTTGGTACGTCAGGCACTTGACCCATCATTAAATGTAAAAAGCAGAACAGTTAAAGGGGGATGTGCTCCTAGTGCAGTAAATGAATCAATTGAAATCATGGAAAGTTTTTTAAATAATTAGTAATTATACATTAAAATAGTATTACAATGAAAATTTTATTTATTATTGGGTGATTTAAAAAATGTTTGAAGAAAAAGAAGATGTTTATTATGTAATAGCAATCGTTGTTGGAATTCTGGTAATAGTTTATCCAAATCTTGTTGCTTACATACTCGGATTATTCCTGATATTCTACGGAGCATTAATGATTATTAAATAGTTCTTATCAGTTCAAGAGCTTCACCTGGCTCGAGTATGCCGGCTCTTGTCTCTCTTAAAACCCTTTGGATCGAGAAAGGTCTGTACTGTGGATATTTCTTATGGACCTGAACGATTAGTGGACATCCATACCCCTTAACTTTTTTTACATCGTATTTTGTTATAATGTTTTTAACTTCAGTTTTCTCCATTCTCAACAATGCTGGAAGATTAATGCGAATTTTGTTGTTTTTTATAACTATGGATTGTGAACCTGTTGAGAGCAAATCACCGAAGATCATAACATCATAATCGTATTCTTCGAGCTTTTCTTCAATTTTTTCATGAATGTTTTTTGAACATCTTCCGCAGGGATGAATTTTACCCTTCAGTGAATCATCAATTATCTCTGACATGTCACATTCAACGTACTCATGGGGTACGTTTATCCGGTTACACAGGTTGTTAATGTTTAAGCGAAACTGTTTGGGTAATATTATGGTTCCAGGATCAATTGTCATGGCCTTTACATTAAATCCCAGTGATTTTGCAAGAACAGTTGAAAAGCTGCTGTCCACACCACCGGATAATGCAACAACAACATTTGCATCGGCATAAGCCTCATGGTTCAGGTTATCATCTATGTATTGTTCAACAATCATACTGTTGTACGGTGCATCCATTTTCTCTTTAAGAAGTTTATAAAGGTTATTGAATGCTTCCCTATAGTTTTGGGGAATACGGTTTTCTTCCAGTAATTTTCCCGTGTGTTTTGTGGATAATTCCAACTGGTATTCCTTTAAAATTATGTCTGTATAGCTGATTACATGGATTGATTCCAGGGATAACTTTTCACGCAGTTTTCCAACAACCCATCCGCCTTTTCCTATGATGATTGATTTTTCAGGCCGGTCTGGTGTTATGATGGTCAGTTCATTGTCATTAAAGTAAATGTCCCTTATCTCCGGTTCAACAAAATCATGACCTATCTCTTCACGAATTTTAATTATCTCTTCAATGATTTCCTCTTTTGTGTACATTCAATCCCTCTCATATATTTTCAATCTGCAGTTCTTCCTGTTGTCATAGATACAGTGGTATCCCGTTATGTTTGTTGTGTTGCTTGTAGAATCTATGTAATATCTCGCTTTGACTGAATTTAACTTATCGCTAAGGCTTTCGTTGTTAGCCTCCAATACCCGTGGTATTGTCGTGTAAACATACTTTTTCAGATACCAGCTAAATACCACTCCCCTGTCTGAGGACAGGTTATGATTCATGTAGTTTGCATCATATTCCTCAAGCCATGCGGCGGCCGCCTTTTCTTCGTGTGTATGTTGGTTTTCCTGTGTTATTGAGGATATGTAACCTGCATTAATCGGAATCATAAGAATCAACACAATCAGCAATGCAATTATGATTTTTTTCCTTTCCTTAAGAAGGTATTGTATTGATGCTGATAGAAGGTATGCAAATGGCACCATGATAGGAATAATGTAACGGTCAACTTTTACCGGATGATAAGAATGCATTATGATGTAAATTCCCATCCATAAAATCATAACATAATCCATCTGATTATCTTTATCTGGAATCCATTTATAATATAAAAGCATTATGATGAAAAACAGTGCTTCCGTAAACATATAAGATATATGAGTATATGAAATTATCATGAAAAATGATAACATAACAATTCCAAGCACTTTCAAAATTTCATTATTCATCTTATTATCATGCTTCACAAGCCCTGACAAAAATTTTAAAATATACAATCCGACCAGCAGGATAAACACGTATGATAACAACGTCGGGGAATTATCACTGGTTGAAAGACTGCTGAAATACCACCCGGATACGCCGAATGATGTCAAGTACTCAGGCAGGTTCTGGAAGTAATAAAATGGATTTAACTCATAACCCACATTGACACTGCTTACCTGGCTGCTGCTGGAAACCTCCAGAAACTGGCTGATAAATGGAATGTTTCCCATAAAGGCAAGGTAAATGGCGCTTATGATTATTCCGGCAACCACCACATAACCAACAAAGGTCAACAGATTTCTACGTGTTAACTGTTTTTTAAAATCATTAAAGTTAATGAGAATATAATATGCCATCACAATTAAAATAAAACCTTCGGTAAACCTGGTGAAAAATGCCAGCACAAAAAATAAAAATGCAGGATAATAATATTTAAAATCCCTCTTCAATCCCCAGATGGTAAACAGCAAAGCCCATACACCAAAACAAAGGGCAGGAACATCTGTGGCACCAGTCAAGGCCCATGTAACAATCAATGAAAACATTGAAAAAATCAAGGAAGCAAGTAATGATACTTCCGAATCAAATCTTTCGTTAAACAACAGGTATGTTCCAATGATTAAAAATACAAAAAGAACTCCTGAAACAACAAAGAGGGATGTTTCACTAATAAAACCCATAGTGAATGGTATGGCAGTCAAAAGGGACAGGACAGGGGGAACGCTTAACTGACTGCCTATGTTATGTCCTGAAAAAAGCATGGCATTTCCCAGATATATGAATATGTCCCAATAACTAATGCTGCGAATAATCTGGGAACATAACAAAATAGCAGTATAAATAAACATAACTGCTGTAAGCAATACCAAATATTTATTATTCGTTAAATTCCCCTTCAAATCAAACATTTTCATCACTAATATCTTTTAAATTTATCAATATCCTCTTTAAGATCTCTCTTATATCCATCCGTATAAATATAATCATGTCCATACTCATCAAAGTACTTGTTTTTGTAGATCTCAACAGTATCAAATCCTTCCAGCTTAATCATTCCTGGATAATCCACCTTCAAGGCACTGGTTGCATCTATATAATAACAACCCGCCATATGAGTATCGTTTAAGGTCAAAATCTCCTCCGAGAATTTCCATTGATACTCCACATCAGTAGTGTTTGGAACACCACGTTGACAGTAAATATTCAAATACCATGATACGGCCGGCCAATTATCGGAATAACATATTGTAGTGTTGTTTACATGTTCATGTTCAGCTAACCATTTACATGCATCACATATGTCCTCGTAGTCATTATCCGTTGGAAGCACGCTGACAAAGAACAGAGTGTTTGCAAGAAGTCCCAATATTATTACAACCGAAAGAATCCTTGACAGAGGAATATTCCTTATCAAAGCCAGACTATCCACTTTATCAAACACCCAATCCAATGCATATGTAATGAAGTATGCAAAAAACGGCAGAACTGTTATGAAGTAACGGTCGTTTTTAGTAAACAATATGGACTGAAATACCAGATAAATTACAAGCAGCGATATCATCAACAGCTCATAATCCAGATCCTTGATTTCATAGTCTTTTAATGTAATCCAGATAATGTAGAGTGATGCCAAAAACATCACTATGCTAATAATGTAGGATACATCTCCCAGACTAATCAGGAACTCTATCATAATTATTAAACTTACAATCAACAGTAACCATGATTTATTGGAAAAATCCAAATTGTTATCCTTCACACTTCTGGCAACTTTATAAAACAACACTACAAATGCCAATGCAAATAATGCAATGTAAACGTATGAAAATATTGAAGGTATGTTGCCCATAGGATTTACAATTGCATTGAATGTTTCAACGTAGGGAACGTTACTGATTAAATAGTTGGGAATGTGTTTAATGTAATACCAGCTGTCCGGCAAAAATCCTGAATCCATTACCACAGTATTTGAAACCGTTCCACTAAACTGTCCAAGAAACGGAAACGGCGTTCCCAAATGCAGGTTGAACTGGTATAAAAACCAGCTGATACTGACAACACCGAGTATTCCACCTATAATGATATGTTTGATTTCCTTTAAATCAATCCTGTTTACAAGCCAGTAAAATGCTATTGAAAAAATCATGACTCCCGCAGTATACCTTGAGAGAAATGCGTATGCTGCAATAGGTAGTGCAATATAATATATTCGATTATCATAGCGGTGGGCCAGAAGTATCAGATATATTGTAAGAATCGTTCCGGTAACTCCTATGATATCGTTTCCACCAATAGCAACCCATGAATAAAGCAGGGTAAACGTTGCATAGACAACACTTCCAACAAGACTTGTATTGTGATTGAACTTAAGTCTAAGTAAGAGGTAGAATGTTATGACTCCTATTATGTAGAATACAACGTCGATGTTAAATATTGCTTCTTGATATGGATGTCCGGCAAGAAGAAACATCTTTGAAAGAATCATAGGTAATACCGGTGAAATGCTCGGAACATCACCCCAACCCATCTTAGCAAAGTTTCTTCCGTTTTCTAAGTAAAGGTAGGTGTCCCAGTTTCCAATTCCTATATCATATTGTGCCATTAATTTGGGAACTGAAATAATTAATAGAAATATGCTAAGAAATGCAATGAAAATCAGATCCTTTTTGTTGGCAGTGATAAAATTTTTTACAGAATTAAGCAATGGAGTATCTCCTATCAAAATAATTTTTTTCATTATATATACTTTAATTTGTAATTAATAAAAAATATACTTAAAGTTTAGTTAAATAAATGAAAAATGAAATAAAATGTAATAAGTTTAGGGAATTTATTAAAAAATAAAAAAAAATAGTCCTGGTTAAATAATTAAATACGTTGTCATAAATGAAAATTTAACCAATACATAAATATAATATTTGTTTTTAAATTTTTCTTGTTATAATCCTATCTGACTAGAATTTTAATTTTATTGCTAATTGAACATCTGAAGCTTTCACTGTTTTTCTTCCTGAATGAGTTGCAATTTTTACAGCTTCTTCAGCAATTGCTTCACCTTGTTCGGTTAGAATTGCGGATAATTCAATTTTTGCATCTTTTGTTGCTCGAGGAGCACCACCATTTGATAAAATTCTGCCTATAGGTGCTATTGGTAAAGTTTCCATATTATCACTCCTATACAAATTAGTATATTTTTGTAGTATTTATAAGTATTGTTTTTTACATCACAAATCTATTTACTTTGTATTGGATTTTTTAAGACTTCATTAAATGTTATGAAAATAAAAGTCACTTATTAATTAGTTTTAAAACGATAGGCTAATTTATCTTAATTTTTTTTTAAATCATTAATTGAGATTTTTTAACAAAACATATTAACATAACTTATGTTTACTTTAACCATATTTTGAAATACAATTATACCGTTAATTATACAATTTTTAAGGCGGAAATAATTATTTTCATTTTTTGATTATGCTCTTATAGAAAAAAGACTCTACTATTTTATAACATTAATTTAACTAGAATTTATAAGTGTAATAATATTAAAAAAATTTTTAAATTAAAAATTCTAATATAACTATTAAATCCATTGTTAGATTAAAGAATGGATTTTTTTTATAATATTTTTCTCAATACGTATTACATAAAATGAAATATGATGGTAATATTTTATTATTCCTTTAAAAAATATGAAAATTTAATATAATAATAAATTTTTTTTTCAAATAAATTATTATTTTCACTTTTTTTCTGTTAAATCTTCATTCAACATTTAAATAATAAAATATAATTAAAACATAAAACATATTATTTAATGATAAATGATTGTAGTCAACAATACTTTTTCATACCAATAAAAAAGATACTGTTAAGGGGAGTGTATTTTTTTGTCAAGAATAGCAATACTCGAAAAAGATAAATGTCAACCAAAAAAATGTAATTACACCTGTATAGAATACTGTCCGGGAGTAAGAATGGAAGAAGACACAATAATAATCGGAGAAGATAAAAAACCAATAATCTCCGAAGAACTGTGTTCAGGATGTGGAATATGTGTAAACAGATGTGTATTCAATGCAATAAACATAATAAACCTGCCGGAAATACTGCAGGAAGAACCGATACACAGGTACGGACAGAACTCATTTGAACTATTTGGTATGCCTACAATAGAAGAAGGATCAGTTGTAGGACTGCTTGGACCAAACGGTATAGGAAAATCCACAATACTAAACATACTCTCTGGACAAATAGTGCCGAACTTTGGAAAATACAATCAACTGGGCTCATGGGATGAAGTCATAGAATACTTCAGAGGATCACAACTTCAAAACTACTTCAAAAAACTAAGCAACAACGAGGTAAAAATAGCATATAAACCTCAGATGGTGGATCAACTGCCAAAAGTAGTCAAAGGAAAGGTATCAGAACTTCTTGAAGGAGTTGATGAAAGAAACAAGATGGATGAGGTAGTTGAAAAACTTGAACTTCAAAACACACTCAACAGAAAACTCGGAAAACTCTCCGGTGGAGAACTCCAAAGAATAGCAATAGCTGCAACAGTACTGAGGGATGCAAACTTTTACTACATAGACGAACCAACATCCTGGCTTGATGTTAAACAAAGACTTAATACTGTGGAAGTAATCAGGGATTTGACAGAAGAAAAAAGAAACGTACTTGTAATAGAACACGACCTTGCAACACTGGATGCTATGAGTGACTATGTGCACGTAATGTATGGTGAAGAAGGAGCATATGGTGTGGTTTCAAAACTCAGGGGAGTACGTGTAGGAATTAACGCATACATAAACGGATTCTTAAACGAGGAAAACATAAGAATAAGAAAACAACCTATTGAATTCGAAATAAGGCCTCCAAGTGACCTGATAGAATCTGAAACAATAACAACATACACAGACTTCCATAAAAAATATGACAATTTTGAACTGGTTGTTGATGAAGGTGAAATAAAACAAAGCCAGGTCATCACAGCATTCGGACCAAACGGTATAGGAAAAACAACATATGCAAAAATACTTGCAGGAGTAACCGAACCGGATTCAGGGGAAGTGGAAGAAGAAATAAAAATAGCATACAAACCGCAGTACATCCTCTCAGATTTTGAAGGAAGCGTACAGGACTTCCTGTATACACATGCGAAAGGCTATGGAACAAACGTTTTCAAAACCGACATTTCAAAACCATTTGACCTTGACAAAATACTTGAAAAACAGGTAAACAAACTCTCAGGTGGGGAACTGCAAAGACTTGCAACGGCAGTAACACTCTCCCAGGAAGCAGATTTATATGTACTGGACGAACCAACTGCATTCCTTGATGTTGAACAAAGACTGAAAATAGCAAAAGCAATAAAACATGTGATTGTAAGGGATGATACATCAGCTCTTATTATAGACCACGATATAGTGTTCATAGACTACATCTCAGACCGTGCAATGGTATTCTATGGTGAAGCCGGAAAAACAGGTCATGCAACTGCACCAATAAATCTCAGGGATGCAATGAACAAATTCCTTGCCGATGTGAAAATCACGTTCAGAAGAGACAAGGAAACAAACAGACCAAGGGTAAACAAACTTGAAAGTTACCTTGACAGAGAACAGAAAGAAAAAGGAGAATATTACTACCTTGAAGAATAAATAAAATATACAAAGGAAGGTGATGCTAATGCATGTAATGATAGTACCGACAATGGGTTGTCCGGCAAACTGCAGCTATTGCTGGAATTCGGAAACAGTATCCCACGTAATGACAAATGAATGCATGGATGAAATTGTTGAATGGTTAAAGGACTTCAAACAGGAACCTGTAACATTCACTTTCCATGGTGGAGAACCATTACTGGCTGGATATGATTTCTATGAACATGCATTGGACAAGCTCTCAACACATTTATCACACCTGTACCCTGCATATGCCATTCAAACAAACCTCTGGCTAATGGACGAGAAGTTAGCAAAACTATTCAAGAAATATGAAATACCTGTGGGAAGCAGTCTGGATGGTCCAAAGGAATTGAATGACAAGCAAAGAGGAATAGGATACTATGATAAAACATTGGAAGGCTACAGGATTGCCCGTAAACACGGACTAAACGTAAGCTTCATAAGCACTTTCACAAACTATTCCATCAAACACAAGGAAGAAATATTTGAATTCTTCAAGGAAAACTCTCTAAATCTTAAGATTCATCCTGCACTCCCCTCAATAAAAGATGATAATGGTGATGAATTCGCACTTGACCCAAAAGATTACGGGGAATTGATGCTATACCTGCTGGATGAGTATCTTGACCTTGCAGACCAGATAGAACTCAAAAACCTTGACCACCTCTGTAAGGCTGTGTTCATGAAAAAAGGATTCGTATGCACATACGTCGATTGTATGGACAGCACCTTTGCAATAGGGCCTGAAGGAAAGATATATCCATGTTACCGCTTTGTTGACATGCCAGAGTATGAAATAGGACATGTAAAGGACAAGCCTACATATGAACAACTTATGAATACAAAGGCTGAAAAGCTGCTGCAGGAATATAAGGAGTTTGTGGATGAAGACTGCCGTGACTGCAAACATATAGATTACTGTCGTGGAGGATGCCCCTACAATGCACTGGCAGTAAGCGACAACAAGGTCAAAAATGTTGATCCACACTGTGAAGCATACAAAATGATTTTCGACAAAATAGATGAACTGATGAATCAGAAACTTGGATTCGCATTCGAAGAACTTGATGATACTGTTGAAAAGGACTTTAACTTCACATTAAACGTGGGATTTGAAAACATGCCCAAAGAGGGTAAAAAGTTCACGGTAATGGACATAGCCCTAAAATAATTTAATCAAATTATTCTCTTTTTTTTTAATACAT
>DUHK01000140.1 GCA_013330915.1 Methanosphaera sp.
GGAATAGACCCTGAAATAATAGACATTTATACTGACAGAGGATATGATGGAATAGTTCTTGAAGGTACAGGTCTTGGACACTGCAGTGATGAAGTAATTGACAGTGTAGCCCGTGCAACAAGCGAAGGAATACCTGTTGTTATGACTTCCCAATGTATATATGGAAGAACAAACATGAACGTTTACAGCAGTGGCCGCAGACTGTTAAACAGCAATGTCATACCAGTAAGTGACATGCTCCCTGAAACCGCTTACATCAAGTTACTATGGGCTGCCGGTCAAAGCGATGACGTAAACGAAATACGTAAAATCATGCAAACAAATCTTAAAGGAGAAATGGACACCACATTATCTCAAAATTACTTTATAGGGGAGTAGAATTATGTCCGAAGATAAATTTGATTACGAAGAATTAGGATTAATGATGGGACTGGAAATTCACCAACAGCTGGATAGCCAGACAAAATTATTCTGCAGATGCCCAAATTCCTTAACCGACAAAAAACCCGAACGTAAAATATACCGCAGACTCAGACCAACCCAAAGTGAACTGGGTGAAATAGACAGGGCAGCTTATGAAGAATCACAGAGAAACCTTCAGTTTGTATATGAAGCATACAATCATCATACCTGTCTTGTTGAAGCAGATGAGGAACCTCCTGCAAAATTAAACCAGGAAGCGGTTGACATTTCAATCATTCTTGCAAGTCTCATGAACATGACCGTTGTGGATGAATTCCATACAATGCGTAAACAGGTAATTGACGGAAGTAACACAAGCGGTTTCCAAAGAACAGGTATTCTTGCAACAGACGGTTATGTTGAAACAGAATTTGGTAACGTGACCATTGAAACACTGGGTCTTGAAGAAGATGCTGCACGTCGAATAGGTGAAGAAGAAGGAAAAATAGTTTTTAGACTTGACAGGCTTGGAATTCCACTGGCTGAAATTACAACATCCCCTGACATGCACCATCCACAACAGGTTCAGCAGGTAGCATACCAGCTTGGTCAGATATTAAGAAGTACCAAGGTAAAAAGAGGATTGGGTACAATCAGACAGGACCTTAACATATCCATCAGAGAAGGAGCAAGAATAGAAGTTAAGGGTGTGCAGGATCTGGAACTTATGCCAACAATCGTGGAAAACGAGGTTCAAAGACAACTTGCCCTGATTGACATTGCAAAAGAACTCCAGAAACGTGGCGCAGAAGTTGAAACCAACATATATGATGTTACATCTCTCCTAGAAAATACCGAATCCAAAGTCGTCAAGGGAATTCTTGAAGAGGACAACAGTGGCGTTCTAGCAATAAAACTCAGACACTTTGCAGGATTGATTGGTCGTGAAGTACAGCCTGGAAAACGTTTGGGAACAGAATTTTCAGAACATGGAAAGAAAATGGGGGTTTCAGGACTATTCCACACAGATGAGTTACCTAATTATGGAATTACGCAGGAAGAAGTGGACACTATCCGAAATGAATTATCATTAGGTGAAGATGATGCGTTCATACTTGTAGCCGGACCAAAAGACAAGGCACAAAATGCATTGAATGAAGTAATTGAAAGGGCTCAGGATGCAATTAAAGGAGTTCCTGAAGAAACAAGACGTGCACAGGATAATGGAAACACCGAGTACATGAGACCATTACCTACAGCAAGCAGAATGTATGTTGAAACAGATATTCCTACCGAAATGATTGATCCCGAAAGGGTTGCAAGGATTGCATCAAACCTACCTGAACTTCCATACGTCAAAAAAGAACGTATCCAGAAAGAATACTCATTAAGTGACGAATTATCAGAACAGTTAGTGCAACGTAACAATGCAGACCTCTTTGAAGAAATCAAAGCAGAACTGCCGAACATGGATGCTACCAAAATTGCATCAGATATCGTTTCAACAATAAGGGACCTGAAACGTGACGGTTATGATGTCAAGAAGCTGGACAAGGACACTTTGGTCGAAATATTCTCACTTGTTGACAAGGATATTATCCCGGCAGCAAAGACGGATGTAATCTTTAAGGATGTTTGTGAAGACATTGCACCTATGGATTCCGTTAAAAAGAACAACCTGGAAAAACTTTCAGAGGATGCTGTTGCAGAAGGTATTAAACAGATTGTTGAAGAAAACAAGTCAATGATTGAAGAACGTAAGATGGGTGCTATGGGTCCTCTTATGGGTAAGGCAATGGCAAAATTTCAGGGAAAAGCTGATGGAAAAACTGTAAGTAAATTGCTTACAAAAGAGATACAGAATATAATATAAACAATTATATTCTCATCACCTTTTTTTTATGAAAAGGCAAATTCAATATCCGAAAAAAATATTTTTATCTGTTTTTTGTGTAATTAGTTAAAAAAAAGGAGTTAATTGGTTAAAAATAACCTATTTATAAGTTGAGTTGTTTGATTTTATTTTTTAGTTCATCCCAGAATATTATTTCCTCACCACAACCTGATATGATGATATTCTTGTATTGGGAATTTTTGATAAGTTCAATTACCTTGTCTATTCTTTTTTCAAAGTCAAATTCAACCGGATAAAATTCACTGTCATAGTTGTCTTTTATCTGATTATAATATGTTTCTGCTGTTTCGGATGAAACTCTTCCAGGCAGTACAACAAGTTTATCAGGATTTAATGCTTTTATTGATAAGCAGTGATCCTCGAATATTTCTTCCTCGTTGGTATCTGGTGTTGTGTAGATAAACTCAAATTCATCATCAATATAATTTTTCATCAGCAATGCATTCACTTTCAATGCGTCACCATTATCTCCCTGTCCAACTCCTATTGTCTTATCGCCAACTTTGAGTATTTCAAATCTTCCCGGAGGTACTGGTATCTCATATTCCCTGAAGAAGTCAAGTATGTTTTCTTTTATGTTTTCACTTGTGGAGAATACTGTGTATGTTGCTATTGTGGCAAGACAGTTGTACAGGTTATGCATTCCTATTACAGGCAATTCCATGTCCAATGTGTATTTTATGGAATCTTTTTTATGATAGTTGTATGCGTCCACATCAATTGTGATAATGTATTTGTTGTTGTCTTGTACGAATTTGGTTAGCTTTACGTTAGGTTCCGGCCTTTTAAAACCACAGCTGCAGGTATAATCTCCCCTTTGTCCGAAGTATTTTTTTGTATATGTTAATTCCCCGTCACAGTTAGGACATTTGACTGATTCTTCATCAAAAATATCCACATAATCATCTAATTCAAAGCCATAGTAAACTACATGATTGTCTTTTTCTTTGTTTGTACCTATGAATGTGGTGTTTGGATCATCAGCATTTGTAATTAAAACCCCATCATGCATACTTTCGGAGAGTAATGTTTTTGCCCTTACATAATCCTTGAACGGATTTTTTACTCCTGCCACCTGTGTGTGTTCCCTTGAAATGTTTGTGTATACGACACCTATAGGTTGAATTTGATCACATATCAAGTCAGGTGTTCCGTGTTGAATGTCCCTTATACCATATTCAAAAACACCCATTTGCCCCTTATTGTGCAACAATCCTGTTGTCAATGCATAAATTGTATTGTTTCCAACTGATGTAGCCAGGTTAAAATCTTTACTTAATATGTTTATTATCATTGTTGTTGTGGTTGTTTTCCCGTTTGTTCCCGTTATAAGTATGGATCCCTGATCAATTTGACTTTTTGCCAAGTCATGCAATGATTCTTTTCCTGCCATGTTTAAATAAACTAATCCTGGAAAACTTTTTCCACCGGTCGGCATTATTTTCAGTATTGGAAATGCTAATTGCCCCAGTGTTTTAGCAATAAAAAACTTAAAATTAACTCCCATAAAAAAAATCCCTCATAAACAATTTTTAAAAAAATAACATTCCAATGCAATATAATTATTATGATATTAATAATATATAAACCTTAAAAAAGTATCTTAAACAGGTTTACAGACATCTAAAATATTAACTAAAAGAATCATACATATAATAATATCTATAGAAAAAATGAATAAAAAGTGATGATACATGTATGATCTTATTATAATAGGAGCAGGACCTGCAGGTCTTACAGCAGGAATTTATGCAGGTCGTGCCGGTTTAAATACTTTAATTTTGGACAAGGCCCAGTGTGGAGGTACTGCAAACACAGCCCCTCTGGTAGAAAATTATCCTGGAATTGATAAAATTCCGGGGATGGACCTGATGAAAAGCGTTTCTCAACAGGCTAAACAGTACTGTGAAATAATGGAATTTGTAAATATTGATAAGGTTGAAAAATCAATTGGTAATACTTATAATATTGAAACAAATAAGGGAAATTTCAGTTGCCAGTTTTTAATATTGGCCACAGGATCCACACACCAGACACTGGACGTTCCGGGTGTTGATAAATTCAGTGGAAGAGGCGTATCATACTGTGCTGTTTGTGACGGAAATTTCTTTGTTGACAGGGAAGTTCTGGTAATTGGTGGGGGAAACAGTGCCGCTACCGAAGCATTGTATCTTAAACGTATTGGTGTAAAATGCAGCATTGTGCACAGACGTGATACATTAAGATGTGACATAAAACTTCAGGAAGATATTGCAAAAAACAACATTCCTGTTTATTGGAACTGTGAACTTAAAGAGGTTAAAGGAGACATGCTTGTTGAGGAAGCAGTCATTTTTAACAAAAAAACAGGTACGGAAAACTCCATTAAGGTTAGTGGAATATTCATTGCCATAGGTAACATTCCAAATAATCAGTTAGCCCTGGATTTGGGTGTTGAATGTGATGAATTCGGGTATATTGTAACCGATAAAAACATGAAAACAAGTGGTGACGGCATTTATGCTGTTGGTGATGTGACTGGTGGTGTCAAACAGATTGTTGTAGCTGCAGGACAGGGTGCTGTTGCATCGGAAAAAATTCAGTATTTATTAATTTAAGATTTTTATGACTAATGAAAAATTGCAGAAGCAGATTATTGATGATTTGAAAAATGATTTTCCGGACATAATCATTGAAAAAGATGAAAATTCCATTATAATTAAGGGCGATGATGACACTTTGTGGGATCTTTTCGATATTCTTTATGGCAGGTTGGATGATGTTGAATTCAATATGGATAAGGATGAGGGAAATCATATAATTATCAGAATATAAAAAAAAATTCGAGGTGCTATGTTGAAAAACATTAATGAGAAACGATACATGACTGATCAACAGATTAGGCAGCAGATTGTACAAAACAGAATAGAAACAAAATTACTCGTACTGGAACCTGTAGGTTATCCTGTGGAAAGTAATTTTATTGAATCACCCCAAATTGAGGTAACAAATAAGGAACTCTTTGAAATCTATGCCAAGGAACAATGGAACGGTTACAGAGTACATAAAAACCAGTACATTTTTGACCAAAAGCTTATGCCTGACTTTGCTTTCCAGGTTACCGAGGCAAGACCTGACAATTCATACATTACAAACAATACTTCCATACTTGTATTGGCTCCGGATTCCCGTGTTGAACTTTTGAAAACACGAAAGGATATTGGTTTTGACGATGTTATAGGTCAGCAAAAGGCCAAGGCAAAAACCAAAATAATCACCAAATACCTGGAGAATCCTGATAGGTTCAACGGTTGGGCACCCAAAAACATTTTGTTCTATGGACTTCCGGGTACTGGTAAAACCATGCTTGCACAGGCTTTGGCAAATGAATTGAATGTTAATATCCAAATGATTAAGGCAACAAGTCTCATAGGTAATCATGTCGGTGACGGTTCCAGTCAGATTCATGAACTGTATAATCAGGCAAGACTTAAAAAACCTACTGTAATATTTATTGATGAAATTGATGCCATTGCATTGGAAAGAAAATATCAATCCCTAAGAGGAGATGTTACCGAAATTGTTAATGCACTTCTGACAGAGATGGACGGTATTGATAATAATGAAAGTGTCATCACAATCTGTGCCACCAACAATCCTTCACTTCTGGATTATGCCATTAGAAGCAGGTTTGAAGAAGAGATTGAATTTACCCTTCCTGATGAGGATGATCGCTTAAAGATTTTAGAGAAGAACATTGAAACACTCCCTTTGGAATGTGTCTTTGATTTGAATGCTTGTGTTGAAAAGACTAAGGGATTTTCTGGTAGGGACATTAAACAAAAAGTTTTAAAAACAGCACTTCATAAGGCAATTTCAGAGTCTAAAGATGTAATAAGTGATGATGATATTAATTATGCAATCAGTGAAAGCCATAAGGAGTTT
>DUHK01000002.1 GCA_013330915.1 Methanosphaera sp.
TAGGCAATCATTTCTATAGGATTGTAGAGGTCCTGTTCGATGTGTAGTTTGGGGATTTTTAATTTTTTTGCTGCAGATATTCCTTTTCTGACATCTCCGGCATTTCCACAGGTTAACACCAATTCTGCATCAGCGGATTTTAGTGCTTTGTAAGTTCTAAAAGTATCCTGCAAAACCAATCTGCCAATAGTTAAATCACTACGTTTTGTAGTGGTGTTTCTTCTTCCTTTACCTATAGGCAAAACTTCAGAACTATACGGACGTAATAATTTTTCTGCCCCTTCACTATGAGTTAAAGAAGTTATATTATCATTTAATTTTTCAATAACCGGAATCAACGTTTTGGCCGGCGCTGTTTCTGCCACTACTGCTATGTTCATCTACACATCCCCCCTTTTAATTGATACTGAATATAAAATTATTATTATTGTAATTAAGAAGAACAACAGAACTACCAAATCGGTTGGTCCTGTTTCTATCCAAATAAATACGTGTGCAAGTAATATTGCATATAATCCTACGAAAACATTTCCCAATGATTTTTGAATCAGGTAAATGAAGTTCATTACTGCCCCTAATAAAAACATCTGAAGCAACATTGCATATAATCCAAAATCCAACAATGCCGGACCAAATATCATTGAGGTAGTTGAATGAGCATAACCCAGAGTTGTAGAGCCAACTATAACCCTCGGATCAGTAGATTTGAAAAATCCCATTAATGTATTGTATAACAATTGACCATGTGTACTTCCCTGTAAAACCACCGCATGATCAAGTACCTGCAATGTATATCCTGCCCTGTAGAACAATAACTCCAATGGACTTAAAGTCCAGGTTTGCCATTCTATTGATTTTACAGCAACATATCCCACGATTAACAATAGAATGAATATTGCAATGATAGCTAATAACAAATATTTCCATTTTAAATCTTTAGTGTAATATAATGTGATTAACATGCTTATTACAATAGCCATAACGGTTGTTCTATAACCCGTAAATACAAACAGCACTAATCCGATAATAAATAGCAGATAATACTTTTTGTTATTGTATCTGGCCATCAGAATATTAATGGATGGTAAAAATATCAGATAGGATAACAGCCATATTCTTGTAGCTGCATGTGCTTTCAAATATCCGCTAAATAAAGGTATGCCACCCAAATATATTAAATTAATCACTTGTAGGCAAATACCAACAATAACCAAAGACAGAAGTATTTTTTCTGAAAAAATCCTGTTTATCTTGGTTTCATTTAATGAAAACTCTTTATTATTAAGTAGATACCTAGATAAACAAAGACCTCCCACATAAAATACTAAACCCAATCCTATAACGTATAATGTATTTATGTTTATGCCAACTAACTCTTTTAAATGATAATTAAAGGCTATTTGTGAAAAAATTAGATAAACAACAACCAATAAGACAAAAACCAATGGTGAAAAAATATCAAACTTTTTGTAATTCATAACAATCAACCATAAAATAGTTTATTAGCATTCAATAAATACTAAACTATATAAGTATATCTTTATAAAGTGATATAAACATTTTATTTTAATTAACAGATTTTGTGAACAACATGTCAAATAAAGTACTGAAAAATAGTTTTATACTGTTAATAGGTAACCTTTTGTTCAGATTAGGAGGATACATCAACCGGTTATTGATGAGCAGAATGCTTGGACCGGAAGGTTACGGTTTATATGGATTAACGTTACCTTTTCAGGGTATTTTCCAAATACTGTCTGCAGGAGGATTACCACCTGCAATATCCAAATATGTGGCAGAGTATAATGCAAAGGATGAGAAAGCGTTAACAAGACAGGTTATTTTAACTGCAACCAAGTTTATGGTTTTGATGGCCATATTGCTTAGTATAGTATTGCTGTTTTCATCAGACTTTATTGCCAACAACATTTTTCACAAGCCCCTTGTTGTATGGCCGTTAAGAGCTGTTAGTTTAATTACACCATTTAGTGTTATTGTTGGAGCCATGAGAGGGGCTTTTCAGGGTGTTTATAAAAATGAGTACACCGTTTACAATAGACTTGCTGAACAGGTAGCTACAATAGTCTTTGCTTGTGTATTTGTATATTGTGGATTGTATGCGATGGGTGCAGTCCTTGGTGGAGCCTTTGGTTTTATGGTTTCTGCACTTACTGCCGTGGTTTTGTATAAGAAATATATCAGTCCGATTTTTTATTCTGAGGACTCCTTGAATTTAACTTTTAGGGAAGAGTTAAAACTGTTATGGATGTTAATACGTTTTGCAGTTCCAGTAGCCATTACTGCCCTTTCAGAAATGGCTATTTATGATGTGGGAACATTGGTTATTGGTTATTTCATGCTGTCATCCGATGTGGGTTTTTATAATGCGGCAGATCCGATATCCAGAATTCCGTTAGTTATTTCATTGTCTGTTTCAACCGTTCTCTTACCTGCAACTGCTGAAGCATATGCTTTAAAGAACCATAAACTATTACAGGAATATGTTAGCGACTGTTTACGATATAGTATTTTGACCGTGTTGCCATTATGTGTTTTAATAAGTGTATTCAGTACTCCTATCATCACATTATTATTTGGTGGCGCATATACTCAGGGATCAGGACCTTTAAGCATATTGGTTATTGGAATGTCCTTTTACAGCATTTACATGATTTGCAGCAGTATCCTACAGGGAACAGGCAAACCAAGATTACCTATGATTATCTTATTGGTTGGTACATTGTTGAATGTTGTATTAAATGCCCTGTTTGTATCCAGAATGGGTATTATCGGTGCTGCAATAGCAACCACAATTACAACATTCCTCCTTATGCTTGTGATAATGTACTTTGTAATCAGAAATACGAAGATATCCCTTCCATGGAAAAATATTGTAATGATAATAATGGCAAACATTATTTTGACAATAGTTTGTGTTCTTATTCCAAAAAGTATCATAGGATCAATATTTGGATTGATTATAGGTAGTGTTGCCTATGTTATTTCATTAATAATGCTTAAGGTCTTAACTAAAAGAGATTTGGACTTTTTTGCACGATATTTTAATAAAATACCAGTGCTAAACAGGTTTAGTGAAAAGATAGTTAAATATATTGAAAAGAAAGAATTAATATATAAATTAGAAGATTAGAACGTTAAAAGAGATGTTAACATGGCTAAAAATAGAAAGGTAAAATTAAGTAGAAAAACAAAAGAAACTGACATAACAATTGAATTAAACATTGATGGTAATGGAAAAAGCAATATAGATACTGGATTAAAGTTTTTAGACCATATGCTTGAATCTTTTAGTAAACACGGATTTTTTGATTTGAATGTTAAGGCTGTTGGAGACATCGAAGTAGATGATCACCATACTGTCGAGGATACAGCATTATTGCTTGGAGAATGTTTTAAAGAAGCATTAAGTGATAAAAAAGGAATAAACCGTATGGGTTTTAGTGTTGTACCTATGGATGAGTCATTAGCCCAGGTTGCTGTAGACATTAGTGGAAGGAACTACACTGTTTTCAAAGCAAATTTCAAATACCAAAAAATAGGAGACATAAGTTCTGAAAACGTTAAACATTTCATTGAATCATTCGCAAATACGTCTCTCATGAACATAAATGTTAAAGCAGAAGGAGAAAATGACCATCATATTTGTGAAGCAATATTTAAAGCATTGGCTCGTTCTTTAAATACTGCAACAACAATTACTCATGATCAAATATTAAGTACTAAAGGAATATTATAACTTTTTTACCTTTTACTCTCTTTTTTTTATTTATATGTATCAACCAAGGATTGTCTTACCCATACTGAGCCGTCTTTTGCGTGTGGTGTTCTTAAAACAGTGTCATTTGATTTTTCTATTTCTCGTGCTTCATCTGCCATTTTTGCTGCTGCAGACATTAATTCGTGAGACGCTGTTACTAATGGAATATACACATCAGGTTCATCTGTTTGGAAACATGCCTTGATATTCATTTCTGAGACCAAAGATGCCATATTGTATGCAGCTATTGCTTTACCCATTGCATATGGATTTTTAAAACCTGCATTGAATACTGCCAGTTCTGCCGTGACAACAAGTTGCGGTAATTCAATGTTTTCATTTTCGGTAATTTGTCCAAGTAACTTATCTATGGCTCCGGCAACCAAACGTAAAGTTCCCGTGACTGACAATACTTTCAAGACATCGGCATTAAACAGAGCCATTTCTGTAGGATCCAAAAATTCTCTTCTTGCACCTATCATTGCATCCGCATGTATGAGTATGTATCCCAAATTCTTCTCTTTCATCCTGTTGATACTTTTTTCACCTGGTTTATCTCCTATGATTACTGTAGGAATGTCTTTTTTTGATAATTCTTCCCATGCATTCCTTGGCTGAACAGCGTTAGGATTCGGAGTTATAAAAATCAGTAAATCAGGATTGAAATCAAATATTTTAGGCAATATTTCATGTATTTGTTTTTTTCCCATTTTAGCCCCGGAACTTATTGTCCTGACATCAATATCTTGTCTGTCTGCCCGTTCATCCAATATCAAATCTATTATAGGGGATGTTCCAATGTTTCCAACTTTAATTATTCCAATTTTCAATACCATATTTTCACACCATATCTTATATTATATTTATTCATTTCCCATCAATTATAGATTGTGTAAAGTTATATGCAAAATCAGGTAAACATGACGTATGAGTATGTATATAACTGGCAACTGTTTTATTTTTTAGCAAACCATCATATTTTCCCGTGATTCCAACCCCACGTTTCATTTCGAATGCAAAATCGTTCTTGTTTGATCCCGTGTACTCTACCTTGGAATAATGGAACTCGTGACCGTG
>DUHK01000175.1 GCA_013330915.1 Methanosphaera sp.
TATGGTGTAAAACATGGTTTTACTTACAAAATGAAAATCGTCTATGCTCACTTTCCAATGACTGTGAAAGTTCAAGGTAAAAAAATAACTATCGACAACTTCCTTGGGGAAAGAAGTCCACGTGAAGCAAAAATTATTGGTGACGATGTAAAAGTTCAAGTTAAAGGTGACGATGTAATCATCACAGGTATCAACAAAGAACACGTTGGTCAAACAATGGCAAACATCGAACAAGCTACCAAAATTAAAAGACGTGACCCTCGTATTTTCCAAGACGGTATTTATTTAGTGGATAAAAGACAGGAAGAATTAGAATAAGTATTTATGAGAGGTAGTTATTATGGCTAGAAAACCAACTTTCAAAAGACAAGAATATTGGAGATACAAAAAACTTGGTGACAGTTACCGTAGACCTAGAGGTAAACTAAGTAAAAGACGACGATACCAAGCAAGAAAACCTGCAATGGCTAGAGTTGGATTTAGATGTCCAAAAAATACTAGAGGATTACATCCTTCAGGTTTTAAAGACGTATTAGTAGAAAATGTTGAACAAATCAAAGCTTTAAATCCTGAAACTGATGCAGCAAGAATTGCAGCAACAGTAGGAAAAAGAAAAAGACAGTTAATTGTAGCAATAGCTAAAGAAAACGGGGTAAAACTATTAAATTAAGATTGTAAACAGTAATGGTTCATTTTTGAATACATTATGATAAATCTTAATGAGTTTATTTTATATATAGGAGGATTTTCATGAATCTTACCACACAGAAAAAATTAGCTGCAAAAATACTTAAAGTAGGAGTTAACAGGGTTTGGATTGATCCAGAACATATGGAAGAAGTTTCCAGAGCAATCACAAGAAACAGTATTAAAGCTTTGATTAATGACGGAGTTATTAAAGCTAAACCTGTTAATGGAATAAGCAGTTACAGAGCAAAACATAATGCTGAACAAAAGAAAAAAGGTAGAAGAAGAGGCCATGGTAGTATCAAAGGGGCAAAAAGAGCAAGAACTCCTAAGAAAGAAGCATGGATGAGTACCATTCGTTCTTTAAGAGTTGTTCTCAAAGACATGCGTGCTAACGATGAAATCGACAGAACAACATACCGTAAATTATATAATATGGCAAAAGGTGGAGCATTTAGAAGCAAATCATACATGAAAACTTATGCAAAAGACCACGGAATGCTAAAACAAACGGGGGAATAGATTATGGCACGTGGAGCAACATATAAAGTACAGTTCAGAAGAAGAAGAGAAGGAAAAACTAATTACAACAAAAGATACAAATTAGTTGATCTCGATAAAACTAGAATGGTTGTTAGAATTACCTCCAACCACACAATAACACAATTAGTTAAAATTGGAGAAAACGGGGATGAAACATTAGTTTCAGCAACATCCAAACAATTAAAAGAATTCGGTTGGTTAGGTAACGGTAAAAACACATCTGCAGCTTACTTAACTGGTTACTTATTCGGTAAAAGAGCACTTAGTGAAGACTATGATGAAACAATCTTAGACATCGGATTACAACCAGCAATCAGAGGTACTAAAATATACGCAGTACTAAAAGGAGCTCTAGATGCAGGATTATACATACCACACAACGAATCCATTTTACCTGATGATTCAAGAATCAGAGGGGAACACATTGCAGAATATGCACAGAACATGGATGAAGAAGAGAAAAATGCAAAATTCGCAAATTACATAAGATGTGGATTATCTCCTGAAGAAATACCAGATCATTTTGAAAGCGTTAAAAATAAAATAGATGAGGCAACACAATGAGCAAAAGATCAAATAGATCAAACAACAAGAATTCTACTAACAAGTTCAATGTTGAAGCATGGGAACCAAAAACAGAACTTGGTAGAAAAGTTAAAGAAGGCGAAATAACTGATATTGATCAAATATTAGACAAAGGTCTTCCTATAATGGAATTAGAAATTGTTGACGCACTATTACCAGATCTTGAAGAAGAAGTTATGGATGTTAACCTTGTTCAAAGAATGCACAAATCTGGTAGAAAAGTTAACTTTAGAGTAATCGTAGCAGTTGGAAACAAAAACGGATATGTAGGATTAGGTCAAGGTAAATCACAAGAAGTAGGTCCTGCAATCAGAAAAGCTGTAGATGATGCAAAATACAACCTTATTAAAGTACGAAGAGG
This sequence comes from Methanosphaera sp., assembly GCA_013330915.1. Classification (GTDB taxonomy): domain Archaea; phylum Methanobacteriota; class Methanobacteria; order Methanobacteriales; family Methanobacteriaceae; genus Methanosphaera; species Methanosphaera sp11921u. Next base: position 2,177 of record DUHK01000175.1, read on the forward strand.
ATGCGGTGACTGGGGTTGCGGTTGCGGAAGAAGACACACAGTACCTTACAAAGTAGAAGGTAAAATGAGCAGTGTAAAAGCAACACTCATTCCGGCACCAGCAGGAGTAGGACTTGCAATCGGTAACGTTGGTAAAACAATCCTTTCATTAGCAGGTATTGCTGATGTATGGAGTATGACCAGTGGTCAAACACAAACAACCATCAACTTTGCAGGTGCAGTATTTGATGCTCTTAAAGCATTATCTAGTGTAAAATCAAGTGAACAAGAACTTAAAGCTCTTGGAGTAATTGATTAAGTGAGGTTTTTATTATGTATGCAGTTATAAGAATTCGTGGAAGAACTGGAGTTAGAAAAAACATTGCAGATACACTTGAAATGCTCAATCTTACAAGAATCAGTCATTGTGTTGTAATTCCAGACACACCAAGTTACAAAGGAATGTTACAAAAAGCAAAAGACTACATCACATGGGGTGAAGTTTCCGAAGAAACATTCAAAAAATTAGTTTCCGAAAGAGCAAGACTTCCTGGTAACAAAAGAGTTTGTGATGAATACGTTAAAGAAAACACTGACTACGATTCATTAGATGACTTAGCAGTAGCAATTCTTAACGGTGAAACAACTCTCAAAGAATCTGGTTTAAAACCAATATTCCGTTTAGCACCTCCTAAAAAAGGTTACGAAAGTACAAGAAAACCTTACACAGAAGGTGGTTCACTTGGTTACAGATCTGAAAACATTAATGAATTACTTGAAAAAATGATTTAAATTTGCAGGTGTTATGAATGATAAGAAAAACTAGAAAAATCAGAAAACTCCGAGGTTCAAGATCTGTAGGTGGAGGATGTACTAAAAAACGCCGAGGTGCAGGACACCGCGGAGGTCGTGGAAACGCAGGATTAAACAAACACCACAAAACCTGGATGGTTATCAACGATCCAAAACACTTTGGAAAATACGGTTTCACACGTCCTACAAAAACAATCCAACAATTCAAACCTATCAATCTTTCAGATATTGATAACAATATTGAAAAATATTTAGCTGATGAAATAGCTGTAAAAGAAGATGGACAAATAGTCTTAGATGTAACCCAATTAGGTTACAACAAAGTATTAGCAAAAGGTTCATTATCCTCTGCAATGCTTATTAAATCACCTAAATTTTCACAAAGCGCTATCGCTAAAATCGAAGAAGCTGGCGGTATAGCTGAAATAATTTAAATGAATATACGGGTATAAAAATAATTTTTATATCTTTCCATGGGAGTAAAATATGTCATCACTAGATGTTATTAAGCCATTTTATTCCCTTTTACCTCAAGTATCAAATCCTGATAAAAGACTTGGGTTTAAAGAGAAACTTAAATGGACAGGAATAATTTTAGTATTATACTTCATATTAGCAGAAGTATCATTATTTGGTCTAAGCCCTACGGCTGTGGATCAATTCGCTCAGTTAAGATCAGTTATGGCAGGTAGTTTTGGTTCGATCTTTACATTAGGTATAGGACCAATAGTTACTGCATCAATCGTTATGCAGCTTTTGGTTGGAGGTAAACTCATAGACTTGGATTTATCTCAAACCGAAGATAAGGCCGCATTCCAAGGAACTCAGAAATTACTAGCTATAGTGTTCACATTATTTGAAGGTGCTGTTCTTGTATTAACAGGTTCATTACCTCCAATCAGTGGAGATTATACATTAATACTCATATTACAAATGGTTCTTGGTGGTATATTAATAATTTATATGGATGAAGTTGTAAGTAAATGGGGATTCGGTAGTGGTATCGGATTATTCATTGCAGCAGGTGTAGCTCAAACTATTCTTGTAGGTTCATTGAATTTCCTACCAACTGCAGCATCATCAGCTCCTGCAGGTAGAATACCTGGATTTATATATTCATTAATGACTGGACAACCAAACTTCAGTCTATTAATTCCGGTAATAGCTACAATTATAGTTTTCTTAGTTGTAGTATATGCAGAAAGTATGAGAGTAGAAATTCCATTATCATACGGTGGAGTTAAAGGAGCAAGATCAAAATATCCTCTTAAATTTGTGTATGCTAGTAACATGCCTGTAATTTTAGTAAGTGCATTATTCTTAAATGTACAATTATTTGCAGGTTTGTTCCAATCAGTAGGATTCCCAATTTTAGGAGAAGTATCACAAGGTCAAGCAATTAGTGGAATAGCATATTACTTAAGCACACCTTCAAGTATATCTGTATTGTTTACAGATCCATTGAAAGTCTTAATATATGCAATAGTATTCATTGGTTTATCCATTCTCTTTGCTTTACTATGGGTTGAAATCAGTGGAATTGGTTCAAAACATGTTTCACAACAACTATCCAACATGGGTGTACAGGTGCCTGGATTCAGAAGTAGTAAAGTACAATTCAGAAGAATTATGGATAAATACATACCAACAATTACAGTACTTGGTGGTGCATTCGTAGGTTTACTCGCATTCGCAGCAGACCTTACCGGTGCATTAGGTGGAGGTACTGGGGTATTACTTACCGTAGGTGTTGTCTACAGATTATATGAAGAAATCGCAAAAGAACAACTTATGGATGTAAACCCAATGTTAAGAAGATTCTTAGGTGACGAATAAGAATATTAAAAAAAAGTAAAAATATAAATTATTTTTACTTTTAATAATTTATATAATAATAAATTAAATTATATTGAAGTGATTATAATGAACATAGTAGTACTTGCAGGAATACCTGGTACTGGTAGTACAACAGTATTAAATAAAGTATTAGAAGAAATTGACTATGTAAATATCAATTATGGAAACATCATGTTTGATATAGCACAAGAAAAAGGATTAGTTGAATCAAGAGATGACATGAGAAAACTCAATCCGGAAATCCAAAAAGAAGTGCAACAACAGGCAGCTATCAAAATTCATGAAATGGCTGAAGATAGTGATGTAATCATTGATACACATTGTACTATCAAAACTCCAAAAGGATTTTTACCAGGTTTACCAATATGGGTATTAGATGAACTCAAACCAACACAGTTTATTTTAATCGAAGCAAAACCTAGTGAAATCATGTACAGAAGAATGAACGACCCAACTCGTGTTCGTGACATGGAATACACCGATGAAATTGATTTACATCAGGCAATGTCAAGAGCAACAGCAATGAGTTATGCAGTTCAGACTGGTGCAACAGTAGCTATGGTACAAAACAATGATGATGGATTAGAAAAAGCAGTATCTGAAATAGTTGATATTTTATCCTAGAGGATTGAAAAATGAGTTATTTAGATTTTTTACTTAATCCATTACTCAGTTTGGATCCTACACCATCAAATCCAATATTCACAATATTTCTCATTGCAACAATAATTGCATTCTTTATTGTGGTATTGCAAAAACTCTTGATTGATTATGATAGGATGGCGGAACTTCAAGCTGAAATGAAGGAATTACAGGCCGAGGCAAGGGCTGCCCAAAAGTCAGGTGACCCTAAGGCATTGGCAAAGGTTCAAAAGAAACAAATGGAATTAATGCCTAAAAACAAAGAACTGATGATGATGCAAATGAAACCATCAGTCATTACAATAATTCCAATTATGATTATCTATTATGGTATGATTGGTAACCATGCAATAAGTCATGTTGTAATTAACATTGCATCAAGTCAATTTTATCTATTGTTAATGCCAATATGGAACATCTTTTGGACACAGTCTAATCCGTTAACAATAAACTTCTTCGGATGGTACATTCTCTCATCATTTGCAATGAGTTTTGTATTCAGAAGATTATTCGGATTAAAAACAATGTAATTCAGGATAACTATTTTATGTTATCAAGTATATAAGTAATATTGAAAGAAATTATTAAGAGTATAAGGGAAAATACATTTACTTAATAATAAATACAAATTGATAGGAGGAAATGCAATGTCTGCACCTAGATTTAGAACAGGAACATTCAAAAGAAGAGAAAAAAGAGTTCCTGGTGGAAGAAGAGTTGTACACTACAGTAAGAAAAAACCTTCTAAACACGTATGTGCTAAATGTGGAAAAGTATTAGATGCAGTTCCACGTGGAAGACCATATCAAATTAGAAAATTATCTAAAAACCAAAGAAGACCAAACAGACCTTACGGTGGAATGTACTGTACTAACTGTACAAAACAATTATTAAAAGAAGAGGCAAGATCATTATGATTATTACAATCGGTGGACTCGCAGGTACTGGAACATCTACTGCAGCCAAAAACTTATCGGAATATCTTAATATCCCCTATATTTCGGCGGGTGATGTTTTTAGACAACTAGCCAAAGAGCATGACATGACGGTACTTGAATTTAACGAGTTTGCCGAGGGTAATGATGAAATTGATATAGCCTTAGACAAAAGACAAGCGGACATCGCAAACAATGCCGATGACTTGATTGTTGAAGGTCGTATTTCAGCATTCTTTGTAAATGCTGACTATCGCGTCTGGCTTATGACTCCGGATGACATACGTGCACAACGCATAAGTCACAGAGAAGACAAAAGTCTTGACACGGTAATTAAAGAAATAAAAGAACGTACTGCCAGTGAAAAGAAAAGATATCAGGAAATTCATAATATCGATATAGATGATTATTCTATATATGATATTATAATCAACACAGGTACCTTTGATGAACAGGCAACGTTAGATATTATAACTAAATGTATTGAACAAAAATAAATAGGTGAAATAAATGCCAGCAATAGAAAAAGGAAGAGTATGTGTTAAAATCGCAGGAAGAGAATCTGGGAAAAAATGTGTTATTGTAGATGTTATCGATGAAAACTTTGTTGAAATCGTAGGAAACGAAGTTAAAAACAAAAGATGCAACATCAAACACTTAGAACCAGTGGATGAAACTGTAGAAGTATCAGATGATATTGAAGCAGTTAAAGAAGCTTTAGCAAACTTATAAGTTTAAAGCTTTTTTATCACTTACTTATTTTTTAACCCCCCATTCTATTATCTTTTTTTAAAACATTTTATTATATAAATTTCATAATATTATTATCAATGGTGATATAATGAAAATTATTGGAATAAATACAAGTCCAAGAAAAGAAAGCAACTCCAGAATTGCCCTGGAGAAAGCTCTTGAAACAGCACGTAATAAGGGTGTCAGTGTAAAAATTTATGACTTAAACAACATGAACATCAGGACTTGTCAGGCTGATGAGTACTGTGTTGAACACGAGGGGACTTGCGTATTAAATGATGACATGCAGGAAATTTACAAAGATATAAGGGATGCATATGGAATAATACTTGCCACCCCAATTTATATGGGAAATATTTCCAGTCTTGCAAAAATATTTATTGACAGATTGTATGCGGTTATGAACAATACCGACAATTATAATGTTGTTGGCAAAAAATTCTCGGTTATTGCCAGTCAGGCAGCAATAGATCCTGCAATGTATGAGTACATCAAGCATAATCTTGAAGTTAGCGTTGATATTTTCAGGGGTATAGGCTTTGATGTGGAGGATGTTGAGTTGTTAATTGGGAATTCCAAGGAAGGCGTCATAAAAACTAAAAATGACCAGATGGATAAGGCTGTCATGGTCGGAAATAAAATAGTTAGATAACTTACTGATTCTTTTAATTTTTTTTT
>DUHK01000150.1 GCA_013330915.1 Methanosphaera sp.
CTGGTAATTACATCATCTACAATAACAACATTCTTGTTTTTAATGTTAGCAAAGTTGTTACTAATTGCCCCTTGTGCTGATTCGTTTTTCATGTGTTTGATTGGGTGGAATACAGATAATTCCGCATCTAATAGTTCTGCCATTATGGTTGCAAATGGAACTCCACTTACACTTATACCAACAACAACATCTATTTCGCTATCTTCAACTGCTAAATCTGCTAGAGCACTTGAAATGTACTGCATTCTTGCAGAAGATGAACCTACAGTTCTCCAATTGATAGCAAAGTCATCAGGTTTTTGTTTTTGTTTTGTTTTTGATACGCTACTCATTTGCATTATTAACCATTGGGTTGTATCTTTTGAAATGTTTAATTCATCAGCAATTTCACCATTGGTTAATCCTTTATTTCTAAGTTCAGTTGCTTTTTCTATTAGTTTACTATTCATTTTAATCCCCACATTATTCGAATTCAATGAGTTTTTTCTCTTTTGCTGATTTCATTGCTGCATCCACGATTTTTAATGCTTCAAATCCATCTTGTCCAGACACTTCTGGTGTTCTTTTGTTCTGAACAGCATTAATAAATGATCTTAACTCTTCTTTTAAAGGTTCTTTGTTCTCCACTTTAACTTTTTCAACTTTATTGTTTTCTTTGTATACCGTTACGGTTTGTTCTCCGTAATCTACTGAAATTATACCTTCAACACCTGTAATGTTTAATTGTCTTTTCTTGTATGGTGTTAACCAGTTAGTTTCAAGAATAGTTAAAACGTCATTATCGTATTTGGTCATAATTTCGGCATGATCTTCAAATTCACAGTTTTTAAGGTTACTGCTCATATTTGCATATACAGTGTTTGCTTTGCCTTCAAACAGATAATTGAATATGTCAATATCGTGTATTGCAAGGTCTATTGCTACACCCACGTCTCTGATACGTGGTGGATAAGGACCTAAACGTTTTGCATTTGCTGTAACAACTTCACCTATTTCACCAGAATCGATCAGTTCTTTTGCTACTCTTACTGCTGGGTTAAATCGTTCAACGTGTCCTGTTGCTAAAAGTACTCCAGCATCATTTGCAGCATCAATCATTTCTTGTGCTTCTTCAAGTTTTGATGCTATTGGCTTTTCAACAAGAACATTTTTTCCTGCTTCAATAGCACTCATAACTACATCATGGTGGAATACTGTAGGTACACAAATGTTTACAGCTTCAATATCTTCTAATTGGAGAATGTTATCAAAATCAACATAACCCACAGTGTTGAACTCTTTTGACACTGAATCCAATGTACCTCTTACCATGTCTGATATTGCTAATAAGTGTGCATTTTCTAATTCGGAGTATATACGGACGTGGTTATATCCCATCGCACCTACTCCAATAACTCCCACATTTGTCTTGTTCATAATGCTTCCTCTCTCAATCTTTCTCCAATGGATTTTGCAGCTACAATAGCATTATCTTTCTTAGCAGTCTCATTGATATCTGCTAATATTGTTCCTTCAGGACTTAATAATTCGCAGTGTATGTTTATATCATTTCCATTTACCTTAGATACAATTCCCACAGGCCATTGACAGCCAACTTCTAAAGTTTCGAGTATGGCTTTCTCACATAATGCTTCTATTCGGGTATTTTCATCATTAAGCTTGCTTACAACATCATAATATTCTGAATCCTTATGTGTCATCACTGCTAATGCCCCTTGTCCTGCTGGAGGTACTATGTATGTTTCATCAAAAATTTCTTTTATGTGTTCCTGTAATCCAAGTCTGTTAATACCGGCAAGAGCCATTATTGTAGCATCGTATTCTCCTTCTTCAACTTTTCGAATTCTTGTGTCGATGTTTCCACGAATAGGTTTGGTTACTACATTTTTTTCATGTAATTTACAGAATGCTTCTCTTCTAACACTACTAGTACCAAGTGTAGCACCATCTGGAAGTTCATCCCATGAATAATTAGAAATCAATACTTCATTAATAGCTTCTCTTTTGGGGATGGCTGTTATTGCTAGTTGGTCATTTAATTCACTTGGAAGATCTTTAAAACTGTGTACAGCAAAATCAATCTCACCTTCAATCAAGGCTGTATCCAATTCCTTTGTAAAAATACCTTTTGCGTCAATATTATATAATTGTGAATCTTTAATTTTGTCACCAGTTGTTTTAATGATTTTGGTTTCTATCTTTTCGCCAATTATCTCTTCTAATGAATTAACAACAGTTTGAGTTTGGGTAGTAGCTAACTTACTTCCTCTAGTACCAACTATCAATAAACATACCTCCTTTTTTTAAAATTTAATGTAGAAATGATATTTGTTTATACACTTATTATTAAACATTAATTAATTCTATGTTATCTTTAATTTAATTAATTATTTTTATACTCTTTATCTATATATGTTTAAAAGTATTAATATAGTTTTAATTATTACACCATAAATAAACTAATATTTCTTTTTAATTATTAATTTATAATTCTTATTTAAGTTTAAATTTATTATTGGGTTATTTTGATGCCTTTATTTTTTGAAATATTTGATTTCTGAATTATATTCGCTTCTATAAATTATTTGAATCAATTTTTTATCAGCATCATTTTCACAATACTCTATAGCATCACCAAGTTTTTTAAAGTATGAACAATCCGATTTTAATCTTTTTTTAAGGTTATATCCCAATTCTCCAGTTAAAATTATACAATTGGGACTGATTTTCTTAAGAAAATTACATAATTTTTCTTCATCGATTTCTTCACATGTAATTCCGTAATCTCCTCCAACAATAATCAGATAATCTTCACCATATTTCTTTAGGTTTTCAACACATTTTTTTATGGAAGTGGTATTAAGACCTGGATTAATGTCTTCAATTATCAGTTTATCATTAATGTATCTGAAAGAGTTTCTTCCTTCGATAGGGGCAGCTGATTCTAGATTGGAGCTGATATCTCCAATATCCATACCAATGATTAGGGCTGTGCTGATTGCAAAAAGTAAATTCATAACATAAAAATCACTTAAGGCAAACTGAGTCATGGTTAATGTCCGGTCAAAGTAGTGGATATTAAATGAAGTGCTCTTTATAGTATAATCAACTTTATCAGCATACACATCGGCATTTTCATCATCAAAACTTATCCTTATAACATTTTCATGTTGGGAATAATACTTTTTATAGGCATCAAAATCACAAATGGTGTATTGTGAAGTAAAAACAGATTCCTTTGCGATTGATGCACTACTCGATGCTTTTGCTATGTCGTAATCCTCTATGATGTTTGTAAGGATGTTTATGTATCCATGGGGAATAACACCTAAGGAAACTTCAAAAATACAGTAATCCACATCATCCAGTATTTTCATATCTTGTGCCTTTTTTATGGCTGTTATTATACTTGCAGGGGTAATGCTAAGTTTTTCAATCAATATTTTATTGTTATAAGTTAATTCGGCACTTGTCAAAACAAGGGTGTTATAATTGCTTAAAACATGTTTTAATAATGTGGTGACAGTGGTTTTTCCCTTAACGCCAGTAACCTGAATGATTTTCAAATCATCAGGGGTCATCTTTTTTAATAGGTATGCAACAAATTCATGGTGTGTATAATCTGTTTTAATCACGGGTGGCATGTGTACTGGATTGATTTTTATGAAAGAATCTTCATCCTCCAGTATCTCATTTATTGATAAAAATTTAACGCCGGTTTTATTTTCCCATTCTTCTTTTTCAGATTTTGAAAGTTTATTGTAGATATCATAAAAAAATAAATTGTTATTGGTGTATTTAGAATATTCTTCCAATAAAACAAGTCCTCCATGATTGGCATCACTGATTAAAATGTCTTTTTTATTCATTAGGTGCACTCCAATGTCTTTTTATTTCATGGTTAATTTCTTATTGACACTTTCATAGAAATTTTTTCTAAACCTTACAAAGTAAGCAACAACATCTGATTTTCTAAGTTTGATTTCTTCCATATATCCGTATTCTTTATTATTTACACCATCCAACACAGCTAATCCTTTTTTATTTTTATTTAAAAATTTTACAGTCATTCTACTATCTGCAGGTACTATTTTTGGTCTGGTGTTTAGTTTAAATGGACATATTGGTATTATAACTGCTGCTTCCACTCTTGGATCTACAATAGGACCTCCAGCACTCATAGCATATGCAGTAGATCCACTTGGTGTTGAAATAATCAGACCATCGGCACGAACATTATCAACCAGTTCATCATCGACACTAATTTCCAAATCCAACATTTTACCTGGTTGACTTGTCATGATAACCAGTTCATTAAGTACAGTAATCCATTCATCATCACAGAAAACATCTAACTGCAAACGCTCTTCTATAAAGAAATCATAACTAAGAAGAGAATCCAAACATTCAAAGATATTATCTGGCTCAACTTCTGTTAGAAAACCTACTGTCCCCATGTTGATGCTTAGAATAGGTATCTTTTTTGGAGATAATATCTGCTGTGTTTTAAGTACAGTACCGTCTCCACCAACACAGATAACAAAATCAGAATTCATCTCGGAGATTGGTGTTGCGAATTCTTTAAACTCAGGAAGCTTGTCTGCAACATCAGTAGTTATTTCCACTTCGACTTTGTTTTCAAGCAGGTAATTAATAATGTTTCGATCTAGTTCTAATGCATCTTCCTTATCAGTACGTGAAACAATTCCAATTTTCAAGGCATATCACCTCTTATTCTAATAATTTGATAATATCTTCTTGTAACTTTTTATTAGTTGCAGCTACAATTGTAGTTTTTTCAAGTAAATCTATCTGGCTGGAGAGTACATTGGAGTTAATGTCACTGATGTAGCCTCCCGCTTCTTTGATGATTAATTGACTTGCAGCGATATCCAAAACTCTCACGGCTTCAGTATCTAGAAATACGTCATAAATACCCTCTGCTACAAAACACATTTCTACAGCTATTGCTCCCATAATTCTCATACGTCTTACATGTGAATAAATATTATTCATATCACAACTTGAACGATAAAGATAAGTGCTTAAAGTAGCTTTTTTTGCCTCTTCAACTTCGGAAACATGGATTGGTTCATCATTTTTTGTTGCATACCTGTCTTTAACTGCCAGATATGTGTCTCCAGTTGGAAAATTCTTTACAAAAGCTACTTCAATATCATCCAGAGTAGTGTCTTCCACTGAAGCACCATCTTTTATTGATGCAATAGCAATGGAAATGCCATAACATGGAAGATTTTTCATGGCGTTGGTGGTACCATCCAAAGGGTCCATAATCAACAGTGTCTTGGCAGGTCCATCCCCAAGAGTAACTGTACCAATTTCTTCGCTTATAACAATTAATGATTTGCCTGTATTTTTCAGCACGTCTATTGCTGCATTTTCTGCATATTCATCAATTTTATGTGTGGGTGTTCCGTCAGCACCTATCTTTGTAATACTTGTAACGTTGGGGTCTTCTCTAGCAAAAGATATGGCTTTTTCAACTTCTTTTGCTATTGTTGGACATATATCTAACCAAAAATTAATTTCTACATCATTCATTTTCACACGACTAATTCTATTTATGATTAATATTATTTATCTTAAAGTATTTCAAAACTTTGATGCAGATAGTTTGTTCAAAAATAGTGTTAAAAAAAGGGGAGGAAAATTATGGTTGAAGTGGTTCAACATTGATTTTTAATCTTTCAGGTTCTGGAAGTTTAATGTTCAATGCTTCAGTCAACACATCTTCAATGTTTTCCATGGCCTTAAATGTTAATTCATTTTTCACTTCATCTGGAACATCATCCAAATCTTTCATGTTGCGTTTTGGTAAAAGCACGGTTTTAATACCTGATCTGTGTGCTGCAATCACTTTTTCTTTTATACCACCCACAGGTAATACTTTACCAGTCAATGATATTTCACCGGTCATTGCCAGTGTTGAACTGACAGGTATTCCCGTGATTAATGAGGCCAAAGTTGTTGTCATAGTCACTCCTGCAGAGGGACCGTCTTTTGGTATTGCTCCTTCCGGAACGTGTATGTGGATGTCGTGTTCATCATAGTCTGAGTCTTTAAGTAATGAGGAAAGTCTTGATTTTATGAGACTCTGTGCTATTTGTGCAGACTCTTTCATCACGTCTCCCAATTTACCTGTAAGTTTCAGTTTTCCTTCACCCGGTGTTAAAGCTGCTTCTATGTATAATATGTCTCCACCAACAGGGGTCCAAGCCAATCCTGTTACTACTCCTGCAGGATTTTCTTCAGGAACCAATTCGTAATGAGCTTTTTCATGACCTAATATATCATACAACATATTTTCAGTAACAATATACGGCAAGTCCACATTATCAACAACAATCTTTTCGGTGGTGTGTCTGGCAATTGCCTCTATTTGACGTTTAAGATTACGAACTCCTGCTTCTCGGGTGTATTTGTCGATGAGTGTTGAAATGGTTTTTGGTGTTATGTTCAAGTCATCTCTTGTCAGTCCGTGTTCTTCTAAAACATCATCAATTAAATGTTCTGCTGCTATATGTTCTTTTTCCTGTTTTGTATAACTGTCCAATTCAATTATTTCCAAACGATCCTGTAATGGCCCAGGAATGTCTGATAATGAATTTGCAGTACCAATGAAGAATACGTCGGATAAATCATATGGAACCTCAAGGTAATGATCACTGAATGAATCGTTTTGTTCAGGGTCAAGTACTTCTAAAAGAGCACTGGTTGGGTTTCCATTTATGGATGCAGTCATTTTGTCGATTTCATCCAATACAAATACAGGGTTTGTTTTTCCAGCTTTTTTCATTCCGTTGATAATTCTTCCAGGAAGTGCCCCTAAATAAGTTCTACGGTGTCCTCTTATTTCTGATTCATCTTTGATTCCACCTAAACTGGCTCTTACATATGGTCTGTCAAGTGCCTCTGCAATACTTCTGCCCAGACTTGTTTTACCAGTTCCCGGTGGACCGACTAACAGTAAAATTGATCCTTGTTTTTCTTCTTTCATTTTAAGAACAGTTAAATGTTGGATAATTCTTTCTTTAACTTTTTCTAGTCCGTAATGGTCTTTATCCAACTGTTCTTTTGCTTTGATTATGTCTATTTTAACACCAGTTTCTTTATGCCAAGGTAGATTTAGGATGGTGTCAAGGTAATTTCTGATTATGTTTTCTTCGGAATTGTTTTGTCCCTGTCTTTCTAATTTACGCAGTTCTTCTAGTGCTGCTTTTTCCACTTCCTCAGGGAGTTGTGCTTCCATAATCTTTTCACGATATGTTTTGTGGTCATCTGATTCATCAGTCATTCCAAGCTCTTCCTGAATCATCTTCATTTGTTCTCTTAACAGTGATTGTTTATGAGTTTCACTCATTTTTTTGTTGAGTTTTTTTGCGATGTCCATTTGGATAAGCATGGCCTCTTTTTGTTCCAGTAATAACTGTACAACAGTCAATGATCTAAGTTTTGCAGATTTCATTTCAAGAAGTTCTTGTTTTCTTTCTACTGGTACTCTGATGTATGGGAATATTTCAGCAACCTTTTCTAGGGTATCCAGTTTGCCAATAATTTGTTGGGCGTATATTTCGGAGTTTGGTATTAGGTTGCTGATGGTTAAAACGGCATCATTGATGTTTTTATTTATTGTTAATGATTCTTCTTCTGTCAGGTTTGTTTCTTCTTCCACAACTTCATAAATTCCATGGAAAAAACCATCGGTTTCGGTTATTTCTGTTACAAATACTTTGTCTTTTACTTTTAATTCTATTTGGTATTCGTTTGCTTCTTCTTGAAGGTTTTTGAGTTCTAAAATCACACCTATGTCATAAAATTCCACATTCTCTGATTCATCGTTTGGTATCTTTTTTGGTGTTAATATTATTCCCTGATTTTCATTGTTCACGGTTCTTAGCATGTTTTCCGTGTGTGGTTTGTCTAGTTTTATGGTCATGTCTGTGTGTGGCAGGAGAATAGTATTTGGAATAAGTAGTATTGGTAGTTCATTTTCTCTTAACTCTCTTTTTTCTGTTGGGCTGTTTTCTTTTTGAATGTCCGTGATTATTTCGTTGTTAAGTCTCAATGATTGTGTAAATGACAATTTTTTATCATTATTTTCATGTGTCATTAAATTTTCACATCCTAAAATTTTCTTCCTTTTGTTCAAATGATTACTTTATAATTATTAAATTTGATAATTTGTTTATTTCTCTCAATTAACATTATGATTTATGTTTAAACGTGATTATATATTTTATTAAAATATTGTTACTTAAAGTTATTAAAATTTTCATCAATGTATTTTGTATTTTTTTTAAATGCACATATCCGTCATTCAATTTAAACATATTTTTTTTCATAAGTTTATCAAAGTCATTCCTATTAAACAGACAACTATTCCTATTATCTGTTTTAAAGTAATGCTTTCATGGTATAAAAGTGCACCAACTCCAATTAATGCCACTGCTAAACAAGTATTTGCTATAAGAGGAGCAGTATTAACATGCCATCCTGCTCTGTAGGCAAGAATATATCCTGTTTCCAAACCAATTATGGCAATCCCTAATCCAACCGAGGTCCAATTGATTTTTCCCAATTCGTAAACAACATTATCCGGTTTGACATATAATATGAATAAAATACAGGTAACTACTGTTGCAGTCAAATATGTTATCATCAACGTACCAAAGGTGTTTATTCCTGAAGGTGTTGATTTGGAAAAAATATGATAAAAACAATTGGATGCTACAATAAGTACTATAGGTAGTAACATGTCCCACATATTATTTCACCGTTTTCTAATTTTCGCTAACTAATTTGTATTTATTTCATTTCCATTTATATTCGTGATATACATTCTTCTATGTTAAATTAATTATTTATTACTTACAAAAATCATATTAACAATTTATTAGGAGAATAATATATGAAAGTATCACTTACAAAAGGAGCATCTGAAGGACCTACAAAACTAAATGCTTTTGACAATGCATTACTGGAGGCTAAAATAGGTAACGTTAATTTAATTCCTGTTTCAAGTATGCTTCCACCAGATACGCAGGTGGTTGAAATGCCGGAACTGGAACCTGGTGAAATGACTAACTGTGTACTTTCACATCAATATTCTAGTAATCCTGGGGATGAAATATCTGCAATAATAGCATTTTGTCAAGCTAAAGAAATGGGATGTGTAGTAGAAGCAACGGGAATAAACAAATCACAAAAAGAACTTAAGGACGAAGCTAAATTCATGGCCCATTACATGATGGAAAAAAGAGGTCTGGAAATAATAGACTATAAGGAAATCATCCAAACACATAAAGTTATCGAAAAAGCAAGTGTAGTTGCAGCATTGGTATATCATAATCCAAAAAGACACTAAAAAACAAGGAGGGATAGAATTATCCCTTAAAATATGGAAAAAGTTTTTTATTCAACTATTTCCTTTAAAACTTCAATGAATCTTTCATTTTTCGGATGAGTTTCCACACTAATTCTCATATAATACTCATCTAAGTCCTGAAAACTGGTACAATCCCTGACGATTATTCCGTTTTCCATTAATTTTTCTGCTAATTCAGCAGCAGTATATCCACTTTTATGAAGATCTACCAGTAAATAATTTGATTTTGATTTGTAAATGTGTAAGTTACTCATGGCGTCGATACTCTCATAGAGATATTCACGTTCAGCAATAGATTTTCTGGTTGACTCTTCAATAAATTCTTTATCTGCTAATGTTGCAATAACAGCTTTTTGGGAAGGAACGGTTAAACTAAATACTGGTTTTATTCTGTTCATTTTCTCTAAAAATTCAGGATTACTTAATCCATAACCTATTCTTAAACCAGCCAGTCCCATTACTTTTGAAAAAGTTCTGATTATAAACACATTATCATATTTTTCCAATAAATTTACATTGTTTGTTTCAGCAAATTCCCAATATGCTTCATCCACAACAACCAAAGCATCTGTTGCTTCTATAATTTTCACAATATCCTCTTGGGGGATAAGTCCACCACTAGGATTGTTTGGAGTACATAGGAATATTGCTCTGGTTCTGTCACTAATGTTATCAAGTACGGAATCGACGTCTAACTTATTTTCTTCAATGTTCCACTTTGCATATACAGGTTTTGCAAACTGTTGTTTGAATATATACTCGTAATAAGTATAGGTTGGAGGATGCACTATGAACTCATCTCCAGGTTCTATAACTGTTTTTGCCAGAACATCAAATAGTTCGTCTGCACCGTCTCCACCCACAATTACTTGGTCCGGTCTTACACCAGCATATTCTGCAATTTTTTCTTTAAGGTATTCATGGTTGCTTTCAGGGTATCTGTTCATTTCGCATATGGACTCTTTTATTGCATCATAGACTCCCGGTGCAGGACCCCATGGATTCTCATTTGAACCAAGCTTTATAATGTCCTCTTCTTTTATACCATATTTTTCAGCAATCTCTTTCTTACTACGTCCTGGAACATAAGTTTTATATTCATCAAGTATACTTCTAGTCTTAACCATTTTCATCTACTCTTCATCAAACGCTAATTTAACATATTCATCCGCATTTTTTGTAATGCCCTCAATATCTTCTTCAGTTAATTCTCTAACTGCCTTTGCTGGACTTCCAATTATTAATGATCCTTCAGGAAATTCTTTATTTTCAGTAACTAATGCTCCAGCACCTACTAAAGAATTCTTTTTTATATGTGCACCATTCAATACGATTGCACCCATTCCAATAATCACATTATCCTCTATGGTACAGCCATGTATTATTGCACCATGTCCAATAGAAACATTTTTTCCAATAGTAACAGGTTTTCCTTCACTTACATGTATAACACAGTTGTCTTGAACATTGGATCTTTCACCGATACTTATGGGAGCTTCATCCCCTCTTATCACTGCATTATACCAGATACCTACTTTATCGCTTAAAGTCACATTACCAATAACTTTAGCACCATCATATATTTTAGTTTTATCAGACATATTATCACGTTAATTTTTATTTTATAATAATTATTTTTATGTTATTTTACATTTTAAAGTTTTAAATGGATTGTATTTATTTTTTTTTATAAATAATTTTGGTAATTGTAGAATTTTAAAATTATTAGTATATGAAATTACAAATATTACTTCAAGAAATAAAGTGATTCTATGAATATTCAACCAACTTATTCCTCATTGGATTATCCCGGAAAAATGGCCTTGGTATTGTTTACGCCAGGTTGTAATCTCAGATGCAAATACTGTCATAATCCACAATTGCTTAAAAACCAGGTATTAACAAAGTGGGATATTGAGGAAATAGAAGAAGAAATTGAAAAGAACATTGATTTTATTGATGCAATAGTCTTAAGTGGGGGAGAACCATTACTTCATGTTGATGATATAAAAAATTTCATCAAACAGGCCAAGAATCACGATTTATTAGTTAAATTGGATACAAATGGATTGCATCCTGATGAAATAAATGAAATTCTGAAGGATTTGGATTACGTTGCAATGGACATTAAAGCACCTTTAGACAAATACTACAAAATCAGTGATGTGTATCCAAGTAATACTGAAGATTTGATTACACAGACAATCAACACTATAATGGACAGTAATGTTTATCTTGAATGCAGAACAACATATGTTCCAAAACTATTGGAACCAGAGGATATCATTGAATTAACAAGAAACTTAAGATGTGATCGTTATACATTGCAACAATTTAGAAATAGGGTTACATTGGATGCAAGCCTTTCAACATATGAAGAACCTAACCCTGAATTTTTAAGGGATTTATTAGAAAATTTAGACTGTCAAATACCTGAAATTCGTCTTAAATCAAGACAATTTGGAAATCAATTAATTAAAAAGAGTAATTAAAATGCCAATTTTATTATTAGGAAACAAAGATATTGATTTAATATCCGGCAAACGAAATATTACAATAAAACGTCTATGGAAACAGCCATTATATCCGGGGGACAGACTATTTTGTTATTGGAATATTTTATCTAAGGAACGTGAAAAAATATTCGAAGCCGAAGTTACAAAAGTTGAAATTCTTTCATTCAAGGAAGTCTTATCAAACTCAGAACTTCCACATAAATTAGGTTATAAAAATTCCAAAGAAATGGAAAAGGATTTAAGAAAATCCTATCCGAACAATACCAAGGATGATGACGAGTTCCAGATTTTTGAGTTTAAAAAGTTACACATTACCCAGTGGGAAGGTTCTGCAATCAACCAAAAGAATATGATAGTCAAAAAAGCTGACGTACTCTTTGACATGGGGGAATATAAACAGTCTTCATTGTGTTATCAGGCCGCATTGGAATATGATCCTGAAGATGCTCATTTGTTAAATCGTATCGGTGATAACTTAACGCGTTTGGGTCAATTTGGGGATGCCATAAAAAATTATAAAAAGGCGATTAAGGTAGAACCTGATAATGAATATCTTTATAATAACATAGCTATAGCCTACTTAAACAAGGGTGAACCGGATAAAGCACTGAAAATGAGTGATGAAGCACTTAAACTAAATTCCGAAAATACCACAATACTCTATTGGAGAGGAATCATATACGAAATGTTAAACGAATTTGATAAGGCATTAAAATACTTTGATCATGTATTGGAACTGGATGATTCTAATCCGGATGTTTGGAACGAACGTGGAACATTACTTAATATGTTGGGAAAAAGTGAAGAAGCACTATTGTCATATGACAAATCATTGGAATTATGTCTTGATGATTTTAAAGATTCAAACACATGGGCCAGTAAGGGAAATACGTTATTAGGATTACAACGTTATGAAGAAGCTATTGAATGTTACGATAATGCATTAAAAATAGATGATACCAACCTTATAATTTTAAACAATAAGGGCGTTGCATACATGGAATTAAACGATTTTCAAAATGCAATCAAATGTTTTACAAAAGTTCTGGTGATGGATCCAAGTAATCCTGATGCACAAGTATTGCAAGAGGTCTGTTTAGATTATCTGTAAGTAATGGGGGGAAACAGGTGGACAGAAGAACATTAAACAGTATAATAGTTTCTGTAATAATAATATTGATTATTGTTGTTATAGGTTCTTTCATCAGATAAAAAAAAGAAGTGGTGGTTAAAGTTTATTTCCACCGTTTTAGTTGTGGAATGAATTCGTTTAACATTTTGGTTGCTGTTTCCGTATCCATGTCGCTATTTTTTACAACTAAAGGAATACAAAATTCAATCATTTCTTCCATTGTGAAATCTTGTTTAAATTCTCCATTTTCATAGCAGAATTTGCAGTAATCTTCGTTTGTACTATTATCTTTTTCAGTACCGTAAATATCTTCTGTTAATGGCATGCCGCATGATTGACAAAATTTATTATTTTCCATGATTTTTACTCCTTCATTCTATGTTACACTTTTTTTTATTTTGTTCTAATAAGTTTTATGTAATTTTGAGATTATTGTTCAATTTGAAGAATTTTTGGTATGTGACCTACCTTTGCCAAGTACTCTCCCTTAATGACAATTACACCTTCACAATATTCAAGATAATCTTCTGCCTTCTCTAAAGAGTTATTCACTATTTCCTCATCATCATCTCCATTACCATAATTGCCTATTTTTGTTGCTAAACTGTCGCATACGCTTGCTTGTTTACCCAGAACTATTGTAGCATCCGTCTGTCCAAAACTTTTTGATGGACCTACCGTTCCGCTGGATGTGCATATTCCATATCCATTTTTTTTAGCTTTCAGTTCTAACGCTATGTTGTTTGTGAATATGCTGGTTCCCGCATATATTCCCATTATTATTTTCTTATCTGATTTTAATGCAATGTCTCCTCCATTTTCAAGAATGCTATTTTTAGTGTCGAATTTTTCAAGATATTCTAAGCATACCTGACTTATGCTTCCAGCTACTGCAGACATTGGTCCTATCTGGGCTATGTTTCCTGCTTTTGTCATTAATTCCAATATTCTGGGCGTATCTATCAAATCGATCTTTTCATAACCGTTGAATGAGGGGTTCTTATTAATCTGTTCTTGAATAATTTTCCTTTGTTTAACTATAAAATCATCAATATTCACATTCACATCACTTTTTAACAGTAAATGTGTTGAATCGATGTTAATTTCTTTTTCATACATTGTATCATTATTCTTCCCGTTTTGTCCAAAATATTAATATTATAAATATATTATTAATAAGTAACAAATATATTTAACATATTTAAATAAAGGGAGGTATTTTGTATGATGCCTAAACCAAACCAGAATAAACGTAGTGTACATGTAAACAATAATGATTACAATGCTAGGTCTTCAGAAAAGATATTGTTGGAAACCAAACCCAGTTTTTGGTTATATTCCGATAATTTTATTCTTAAAATTGTAGTGTTGTTTATATTGGTTTTCATGTTTGGTCCAATTATGGCCTTTGTATATACTTTACACGGAGAACTCGTGCAAAATTTCCGTATAGCCGTAGATAATGTGATGTTTTACACAGAAATCTTGATGTTCCTGTTAATATTGGTTGTTATAATTAAAATTATACTGGATATTCTTGATTGGAATTATACAAATTATGTGTTTACTGATTCACATATTGTTATACAAAGGGGTTTTATTCATAAAGAAAAGATTATAATGTCTTATCATAAAATTCAGGATATTGAAATCAGGCAATCAATAATTGAAAGAATTATTAGTGTTGGAGATATTATAATATATGGTGCCAATGAAGTCTCTGAAACAATTCTTGATGATATTCCTTCACCTAAAAAAGCTGAAGAAATAATCTTGTCAAGAATGAATGCTATTGGTTTTGCTAATCAAAATACCTATCAATATCAACAAAATCCATATAATCCACAAAATCAGTATCAACAAAATCCATATAATGCTCCGAACCCTCAACCACAAACACAACAACCAAATTACAATCCGCAACCAAATTATAATCCGCAACCTAACTATAATCCTCAACCAAATTATCAAACAACAAACCAACAGTATACTCAACAGACTAATTCAGGGGATAATTACATAAATGAGGAGTATATCCAACCGGTTCATGATCAAAATGATGTTCCGTATGATGATGTCTATGATGAAGATGTTATAACTCCTGAAAAATCATATGAGCATTTCGAACAAAATAATAATTATCATCCATCACAGGAAATGGACAAGGAAGAAATATTTAAAAAACATAATCAAATGTTTAAAAGACACAATAAGTAGATGAGGTATTCCATGACTAATCATGATATAATAGTGGTGGGGGCAGGACCTATTGGTTCAACATATGCATACAAAATGGCCATACAGGGCTATGATGTGGCATTGTTTGATATGAAAAATAGAATAGGTCAACCCTTGCAATGTGCAGGTCTTGTTTCTACAAATATTCACGAAACAAAAAATTTGCCTGAAGAGGTTATAATCAACAAGGTTCTGGGGGCAAACCTTTACTCGCCGGACAACACCACAATAAGAGTTTCTAAAAATGAAACGGTAGCTTACGTATTGGATAGGGTTATGTATGATAAATATTTGTTTGAACGTGCTGTTAGTGCAGGAGTAACACCATATCTGGGAGAAAGAGTGTTGGATGTTGACATTGACAATACAATTATAAAAACAGCACAACGCAAGTATTCCTCACGGTTGGTTGCAGTGGCTTCAGGTCCGACCTGTCACACATCCAGAAAGATGAATTCAAATTTAAATGAAGAATCATTTATGGGGCTTCAATATACAGTAAGAACACAACAACAGGAAACGGATTATGTTAACCTCAGCATTAAGCAGAACATACTTCCAGGTTTTCTATGGGAAATTCCAACATCTCCTTTTACTAAAAGAATGGGGGTATTTACTGGAAGTTCATATTCTGAAGCTGAAACAATATTGAATAACCAATTAAAACCGACAGATCAAATTGTTGAAAAACATAATGGAATAATACCTAAATTTAATCCCAACAAGAAAATAGTTAAAAACAACACTATCCTGTTGGGGGATGCAGCAGGACAAGTTAAGCCAACAACAGGTGGGGGATTGATTTCAGGATTTAACTGTGTTGAAATGGCAAGTATAAATTCTAACAGGATGTTTGAAGAGGAAGATAATAATTGCTTAATTGATTATGAAAAGGAATATCATAACAGATATGATAATGAATTTAAGGCACAAATAAATGTTCAAAATATCATTAAAGACATGACTGAAGATGATTTTAATTACATGTTCAATCAACTTAAAAAATACGATGTTGATAAGATTATATCAGAACATGGAGATATGGATAATCAAACTCCTTTGTTAAAAGAATTGGTGAAAACGGGAATAATCTTTAAATTAGTGCCTAAAATAGGAGTAAGGAGGCTTAAAAACATATGGAAATCACTGTAATATTGTCACAAGAAAATGAAACATTGCCTAAGGCAGAATTACTTGCAAGATTAAAAACACTTGAAATAGGTTATGAAATTCTCAACGAATATCCTGGTGTAATGGAATTGGATGTGGATGCAGGTAAGGAAAAAATAATCGAATTGGGTTCACATCTTGGATACACACACGAAATACTTTTAACTCTATCTAAAACAACACCTGAAGAACTTGAATCAGCAATTCAAAAAATAGATTGGAAAAAAGAGATTGATGATTCATTTAAGGTAAGAGTAAAAAGAATGGGCAATGGTGAAGTTGATAAAGACAAAATTGAACGAAATATTGGTGGGTACATTAAACAGGACTGTCAAATGCCTGTATCTCTTGATAATGCAGTTTACACAATCAAATTGGTTTTCACCAATCCTAAAACAGTAGTTAATGAGTTTAAGGAAGAAAGGGTTGTGGGATACAATAAAGTAATAATAACTCAGCTTTTAATAGAACAGGACAAAAGACATTTCTTTGATAATAAACCTCATAAAAGACCGTATTTCCATCCGGGGTCAATGAGTCCGAAATTGGCATTGTGCATGGTAAATCTGGCACATGTAAAGGAGGGTGATGTTGTACTCGATCCTTTCTGTGGAACAGGAGGAATACTTATTGAAGCGGGTGATTTAAACACCACACTCATAGCATCAGACTTAGAAAAATGCATGTATGAAGGAACGAAATTAAACCTTGCACATGAAGGATTTGAAAATTTTAAAGTTTACTGGGAAGATGTCAGAAAACTAAAAATCGATGAAACCGTTGATGCAGTAGCAATGGATCCTCCATACGGTATTTCAACAACATTGGGTGGGGAAGATACCAAAAAATTGTATACTGAGGCTCTTGTCGCAATAGATAAACATTTGAAAGATGATGGTCACATTTGTATGGCAAGTCCACATTACATAGATATGAATGAAGTAGTGGAGAACACTCCCCTAAAAATATTGGAACAGCATGCAATCAGGATGCATAAAAGTTTAACCAGAATAATAACTGTTTTGGCTAAGAAATAGGTGATAACCATGTTTGAAAATCTAAGAATATTAGATACTACTCTGAGGGACGGAGAACAAACGCCTGGAGTACTGATAACATCTAACGAAAAGTTAAAGATAGCATTAAAATTGGATGAACTTGGAGTTGATGTCATAGAGGCAGGTTCTGCAATAACATCAAAAGATGAGCAAAAGAGTATTAAAACAATTACTGAAAATAATTTGAATGCAGAAATTTGTAGTTTTGCAAGACCTGTAAAAATAGATATAGACACGGCAATCAACTGTGAAGTTGACAGTATTCATCTGGTAATTCCATCAAGTGATCTGCATATAGAACAAAAGTTACGAAAAACTCGTGAACAGGTTGAAGAAATGGCAGTTAATGCCACAGAATATGCAAAAAGTCATGGATTAATTGTGGAATTGTCAACAGAAGATGCTACCAGAACAAGCATTGAAGATTTGAATCAGTTGTATACCCGATGTATTGATGCAGGAGCAGACAGAATATGTGCATGTGATACAATAGGACTCTTAACCCCTGAAAGGGCTTATGAATTCTATGGGGAACTATCCAAACTAAACATGCCTTTAAGTGTGCATTGTCATAACGACTTTGGGCTGGCAGTTGCAAACACACTTGCAGCATTAAGGGCCGGGGCAACACAAGCTCACGTAACCATAAACGGCCTTGGTGAAAGGGCAGGAAATGCTTCATGTGAAGAACTTGTAATGGCAATTGAATCATTGTACAATGAACAAACACATCTTAAAACAGAATTGTTTTATGAAATATCCCAACTTGTAGAAAGAATTTCAGGAGTTACATTACAAACTAATAAAGCAATTGTTGGAGCAAATGCATTTGCACATGAATCAGGAATACATGCAGATGGTGTTCTTAAAAATTCCGATACATATGAACCTATGAAACCTGAAAAGGTGGGACATCGCAGAAGATTCATACTTGGAAAACATGTTGGAAAACATGTCATAAGTGAAAAAATTAAGGAAACCAACATAGAAGTAAATGAAGATGAATTAAACCGAATATTCGAAAGGGTTAAAAAGTTATCTGACATGGGAAAAACAGTTACTGATGTTGATTTACAGGCAATCACCGATGATATATTAAGTATATCTCCTGAAGATTCGTTAGTGCTGGAAGAATATACTACAGTATCCGGAAATCGTGTTACTCCAACCGCTTCCGTAAAAGTTAACATTAACAACAGGGAGAAAATTGCGGCCGGTGTTGGGGTGGGTCCTGTTGATGCAGCAATTGAAGCAATCCGAAAAAGTATTGAAGATACTGCTGACATTTCACTTGAAGAATACCATGTGGATGCAATTACAGGTGGAACTGATGCTCTTATTGATGTGCTCGTAAAACTTAAACATGAAGATAAGATAATCACATCCAGAAGTACTGAACCCGATATTATCATGGCAAGTGTGGAAGCTTACCTTAAAGGAGTTAATAAAATACTCACTGATAAAAAAAGAAGGTAAAATAATGCAGGATTTACAGAAAGAAGTATTATCTGAATATAACATAGTCATCCGATCATATGAAAACAATATTGTGGAGAACATACCTTCATTTCTCAATCAAATCAATGAAATAACACAATTGAATGACGAATCCATAATACAATTATTGGACTGTGATTATATTTGTGGCATGTCCCACATCAATCATGGAATTTCTCAGGCAATCAAGGCTTTTGGTGAAAATCAGAATTTCGCCAATGATAAGGGGCTGGAAATATGTGTAAGAACATCTGCACAAAAACAGATTAGTGAAGCACTTAAACTATTGGGAATAAAAAAGAAAGGAAACATAACCGTAGTTTATATTAACACCACACCAGAACAAATTAAAAAAACAGAAGAATTGCTATCAAATAGAAACGATTCACTAATTGAAGAGTATGATGATGAAAAAATAGTTAAGTCGTACTCTTTGGATAATTCTGATGATATTGTCAGTGATATCAACGAAAAGATAGCTTTACTTGCACTTAAAACCTAATT
>DUHK01000058.1 GCA_013330915.1 Methanosphaera sp.
GTAGGTACTGACATTATCTGATATTCTCTGACTTTTTCCATATTTTCATTAACATCTAAATGTTCGTATTCTAAGTCGTCTCCGAATTCTTTTACCATTTGTTCAGCTACTTCAACGGCCATTGGGCAGTATGGACATGAATGTGATGTGAATACTTCTAATTTAACGCTCATTTTCTTTTTCTCCTTTTTTTAATTTATGTAATTGTTAGTATTATTATTTATATTATTTGATTGTATATTATATATATTATAGATTTTATGGAAAGATTATTTATGGTTAGCGTTCGTTCGCCTGCTTCGGCAACAGTCATCAATGCAATAAGTACGGGAAAAGGATCAGCATTCGGTATTCAATTGTACATAACAGCAAATGTAACAATATCGTCTGAAAACACAGATAAACTGATAGATTGTAATTGTAAGAGTTTGGATAAACCGGATATGGATACGAAACTCATGGAATTGTGTGTAAAGAAAGTTTATGAAAGATTATCTCAGTGTCCTGACTTTAATCTGAAAAACATTGTTGTTAATGTTGAAACAAAATCAGATATTCCGCCTGGTTCAGGTTTATCAAGCAGTAGTGCAACTTCAAATTCTGTTGTATATGCTACATTACTGGCCCTTCTTGAGAAGGAGGACATGACTCTGGATGATGTTGGTATTACTGATGAAGACATAATCAACATGGGAATTGATGCTTCATTGGAGGCAGGAGTTACTAAAACAGGATCATATGATGATGCTTCCGCTTCATTTTATGGTGGTTGGAAAATTACTGACAATATGCAGAGAAAAATTTTACATGATTATCCAATAAATTATCGGAAAATATTAATATATATACCGAACAAATCTTTATATACTGCACAGTCTGATGTAAAAGCTATGAAAACTTTGTCATCACTTGTGGAAATTGCATTCGAAAATGCAGTAAATAAGAATATTGAAAAAGCTCTAACCTTAAACGGCTTCTTATATTGTGCAGCATTGAATTTGGATACTCAAATTGCAATAGATGCGTTGAAATTAGGAGCTAAAGCTGCAGGATTGTCTGGAACAGGTTCTGCATATACTATTTTATTGGATGATTCATCAGATGTTAATGAAATAAAAAATGCATTATCCAAATATCCTGGTAAATTAATAGAAACAAAACCGGATGATGAGGGATCTGCAGTTATAAGGTAATTACGTGGTAATATGGATAAAGTTGAAGCAGAAAAGTTGTTAAATGATTCAAGAAAAAAAATAGATGAATTTGATAACCAGATTTTAAATTTAATTCTTGAAAGAACTTCATTGGCCAAGGATATTATAACGGCTAAGAAAGCATTGAATAAGGAACTTTTTGATTCTTCAAGAGAAGAGATTATCCACAATAAAATAAGAGATGCAGTTGCTGATAAAGAAATAAATACCGAGATGGTACTTGAAATATTTGATTTATTGGCTTCAATTAGTAAGGAAGAGCAAAAAAAATATTTATAATTAAATAACGTTTATGATAATTTTACTCAAAAAAATTGGAGGTTTGATTATGGGAAACATTAGAACAACATTTGTAAAAAGAACAGCAAAAGAATTAATCGAAAAACACGGTGATAAATTTAACACTGATTTCGAAAACAACAAACAAATGGTTGCAGAATACTCAACAGTATCTACAAAACATTTAAGAAATCAAATTGCTGGTTACGCAACACACATATTAGAACAATAAGTTTATTTAACTTATTTTTCGAACTTTTTTTAAACTTCATTATTAAATATTTTTTATATTCTATTTTTGAAAAACAGCTTTTATTATCTCTCAAAACGAATCTTTTTATAAATTTCCATTAGTTTTATTATTGTATAAATCACATATATTATTAAGAATAACTATATTATTATTTTAAAAAATTAAATCTATATCAATTATTTAAAGGTGAACTTATGGGAATAGTTGTGGCGAAATTTGGTGGAACTTCTGTTGGAACAGGTGAAAGAATTCAGAAAGCAGCTAAATCAGTTGTTGACGAATACATGAGAGGAAACAAAGTTGTTGTGGTTGTTTCCGCAATAAACAAAACTACCGATGAATCAATTAAGTTGGTTAAAGAATCTATTGGGGAACATGTTACTTCAAAACAATTGGCAGGAATACTCTCAATGGGTGAAATGCAAAGTGTTCGTATCATGGCAGCAACAATCGAATCACTAGGTGTAAAATCAGAATACATAGATCCTTTCAGTGAGAAATGGCCTGTAATAACAGACAGTGACTACTTAAATGCTAAAATTGATAAGGAAGAAACTGAAAAACGTGTACAGGAACACATAACCAAATTGGTAAACCAGGGCATTATCCCTGTAATATGTGGATTTTTAGGAAAGGATTATGAAGGTTCCGTAACAACCCTTGGACGTGGAGGAAGTGACGTTTCCGCATTTTTAATAGGACATTGTATTGGAGCAGAGGAAGTAGTAATAGTTACCGATGTTAAAGGTGTAATGTCTACAGATCCAAGAAAATTGGATACTGCGGAAAAACTGGATAAGATAACTGTTGAGGAAATGATTGACCTTGCTAATTACGGGGCACAGGTATTGCATCCAAACGCTCTAAGATATAAGGATCCTGAGATTAAAGCTAAAATCATCAGTTTTGAATATGGTGATTTAAGGGTTCACGGGACAGACATTATAGGTCCGAATCATCCTGAAGAAGAAGTAATATCTATCATGAAACTGAATAATAAACTTTCAGTCATTGCCGTAGTTGGCGAAGACTTAATGAATAAACAGGGTATCATAGCAGATATTACTAAAAAAGTCAGTGATAATGGTTTAAGCATATATGGCATATCCACTGGCGAAAGCTCAATAACTTTATTCTTCAAGGAAGAAGATGCAGAAACTGCTCACAAGGTTTTACATGAACTGGTTATTGGTGGAGACAAGTTAAGTTCTCTTTCTTTAGGACAAAAAATAGCTATGATATCTGTAGTAAGTCATGATTTTATTAACACCCCTGGCATTATTGCAAATATTACAAAACCACTAAATGAAAATAACATTAACATAGTTGAATTATCATCTAGCCAAACAGCAGTAGTAGTCTTTGTTGATTGGGAAGATGGGGATAAAGCATATGAATTAATAAGGGAGACTTTACAATGAATTTAGACGGAACACATGTCGCAATGGTAACACCATTGGATAAAGACAATAATATTAATGAGGAAGAATATAGAAATTTAATCGATTTTCTAATTGAAGGTGGTGTGGAAGGAATTCTTGCAGCAGGTACTACCGGTGAATCTGCAACAATGTCCCATGATGAACATCAGAAGGTTATTGATATCATGGTCGATCAGGTAAATGGTCGTGCACTCACCATAGCAGGAGCAGGAAGCAATGCAACTTCAGAAGCAATGGATTTAGTAAAATATGCAGAAAATGCCGGAGCAGATACTGCATTAGTCATAACCCCTTATTATAATAAGCCACAACAAAGTGGGTTATATGATCATTTTAAATTACTAAATGATTCAAATGACATTCCTATAATAGCATATAATGTTCCATCAAGAACAGGTATAGATTTATCCGTGGATTCAATAATAGATATAGCTAAATTAGATAATATAGTTGCAATTAAGGAAGCAAATCCTGATTTAAATAAATTAGCCACAGTATTTAATGAATTGGAAAAACAAGACCTTTCTAAAGATTTCACGGTTTTAAGTGGAAATGATTCATTGACATTACCTATGATTGCTCAGGGAGCACGTGGGGTAATTAGTGTAGTAGCAAATGTACTTCCTAAGGAAACATCATTAATGGTAAGAAATGCATTGGATGGAAATTATGACGAAGCAAGATCATTATCCAATGATCTCTTTGATTTAATGGATGTGATGTTTATAGAAGCTAGTCCGGCACCTGCAAAAAGAGCATTAAATTTAATGGGTAAAAATGTTGGCGGACTAAGAATGCCACTCAAAGAAATGAGTGAAAAAAATGATGTTATTCTACAGGAAATTATGAAAAAATACGATTTAATATAAAAAGGTGAAATAATGATTAGAGTTGCAGTAACTGGTTGTGCAGGAAATATGGGTTCTAAAATTATAAGAACCGTCCAAGAACAAGAGAACATGGAAGTAGTAATGGGTATTGAAATGCCTAATTCACCACTGGCCGGAAAGGATTTGGGTGAACAGATAGGTATTGGAAAAATGGGAGTAAACATAATAGGTTCACAGGATTTAAAATCAGAACTGGAATCAGTTAAACCTGATGTACTTGTTGATTTTACTATTGCATCAGCAGCAGTTGAAACCGTAAAAACATGTGCTGAAGTTGGAGTAAATGTTGTAGTAGGTACAACAGGAATCAAGGATGACCAACTTGAAATTATGCATAATGCAATTAAAGAAAACAACGTTAAAGCAGTTATTTCACCTAACATGGCTACAGGAGTAAATGTTTTCTTTGAAATAGTCGGACAGGTCGCTAAAATATTAGGTCACGAATATGATATTGAAATAGTTGAAGCACACCACCATAACAAACAGGATGCACCATCAGGAACAGCAAAAAGGGCAGCGGAAATTGTTGCAGAAAATCTTGAATTAAGCCTTGATGAAAATGCATGCTATGGTAGGGAAGGAATGGTTGGAAAACGACCTAAAGACGAAATAGGAATTCATGCAGTACGTGGAGGAGACATTGTCGGTGACCACACTGTGATGTTCTGCGGTGATGGTGAAAGAATCGAAGTCATTCACAGGGCTTCCACCAGACAGGCATTTGTGAACGGTGTTATAAGAGCATTAAATTATTTAATGACAAAACAAGATAAACCAATTGCAGACATGTTTGACGTATTAGGTTTATAATTAGAACAAGAGTGATTTATATGGTAAGAAATGTATG
>DUHK01000042.1 GCA_013330915.1 Methanosphaera sp.
TGTGGATTATGTAAACAAGTTTGTATTCGTGACAACATAGAAATAATTGACAGCAAAGCTGTGGATGTGGAAAGCAACTGTTTTGACTGTGGGCAATGCTCAACATTATGCCCAACAAATGCCATTACAATAAAAGCTTATGAAGGACAGACAGACAGAATAGAAGATTATAATCCAGATAACATACCTGTAAGCTATGAAGATATGCTTCAATTTCTTAAACAACGTCGTACATGCCGATGGTTTAAGGATGAGAAAATACCTCATGAAACTATAGAAAAACTGATGGAAGGAGCATACTACAGTCCTAACAGACAGAACATTCAGGATGTGGAATTTGCTCTTGTAGAAGATAAAATGGAAGAGTTCATGAATCACATTTACAGCATCATCAAGGCAAAAGAGGGTGAATTTTTCAGAATAAAACAGGTCGGAGAGTATTTGGCTGATGAAAACCATGATCCTAAGCGTCATCCATTATTATGGGAAGGTCAACAGTTACTCTTAGCTTTTTCAGAGAACAAGACAGATGCAGTTATTGCCATGACACGTATTGAAATGCTGGCATACAGCCTTGGTTTAGGAGGTTTCCATTCATTATTCATTGGTATGGCAGAAGAGGTGGATAATGACAAGCTCATGGAATTCTTCCCTGAAATTGATTCAAACAAACACATGTATGCAGCTTTTGTTATAGGTGTTCCAAGAGTAAAATATCGCAGAACCAGACCACACAAAGAGATTACCCTCAACTACAAATAATAATCTCCCCCTCTTTTTTTCCATTTTATGTAATTAAAAGGTGACTTTTTATGAAAATCAAGATAATTATTGGAATTATATTATTGTTGTTAATATGTGTGGTTGGCGTGAATTTAATACCACATAATAATGGTGGAAATTCAAGTAACTGGTCTTACAGCAAAGATGAATATCCATTGGATGAATATCATTTGGACCAACTGCCCGTCAGTCATAAGTCTACGGTTGAAGTAAAACAATTCTTTGAGGATTCTGATACGAATAATGATGGAGTTCTTAAAGGTGATGAAATAAGTAACTTCGATTATAAAATAAAACACAGCCAGTATACATTCAACGGACCTTATGGTTATAATTAAAATGTTTAAAAAAAAGAGAATGTATATTATGTTCATGAAAATTTATAAAAAGCATTGAAGTTTTAAAAGAAGTATAGGAAAATATGTTTTATAAAATTTTCCTATTTAAGATTATTTTTATTTTAATATTGATGTGAGAATTATGTTTACAGGATTGGATGTGTCCTCTGCATTCCAATTGGCATTCTGTGTAGTGGCTACTATAATATAGTTTTTGTCACCAACAGAGAACATGTATCCCAATACTGTGTACCCATCCTTGTTAAATCTTTGTTCTATAACATCCACACCATTAATGTTAATGGTTTTTTCTGATTCAAAAGTTGCACCGTTTTTTATTTGGTTTTCTTTACCTGCTTCAGGATCGTTAAACTGATTATCGTTGGAAATAGTTATTACCTCGTTTTGGTCTTGGGATACGAGGAAAAACTGTCCGTTATCAAATTCTTTAACTTCATAACCTTCAGGTACGGGGATTTTTGTTCCGTCATTTAA
This sequence comes from Methanosphaera sp., assembly GCA_013330915.1. GTDB lineage: Archaea > Methanobacteriota > Methanobacteria > Methanobacteriales > Methanobacteriaceae > Methanosphaera > Methanosphaera sp11921u. The sequence continues at coordinate 1,617 of DUHK01000042.1, forward strand.
TGTTCCTTCCTGGGCAAATACTGCCGTTAATCCACAGGTTAACATTCCCAGTATAAGAAGCATGACCATTATTTTATTCATTTTCATTTTAAAACACCTTAAAAGTTCATATTATTGTATAATATTATAATTATGATTTAATATATAACTATCCCCCCCCTCTTTAATTATATATATGATAAAAATTAATAATATTGTATATATAGGCGTGTTTAATATGAATACAGAAAAAGAACTGAGAATGGAAACAAAATGTTATGATGCACTACAATACGGTTACCTCTACGGACTAAACCAGAAAATACCAGATGAAGAATTCGAAAAAGTAAAAGCATACATGAAGGACTTCAGAAGAAAAGACTTTATGGACGGCATAATCAAGGTAACCGGCAGACCTGAAGGATACAGATGTCTGGAAGAAGACGTGCCTAAGGTTGAAGAAATCCTTGGAATAACAAACACACTCGAAAAAAGACGTGAAAAAATAAGAAAAGCCTTTGAAAATCCGCAAGAAAAAAGAAAGCTCAAGGATCAGTCCCTAACCTGGCTTGAAACACTGTTCCAGAAGGGTGGTACACATCCTGAACAGACCTTAAGCAGACTGGCACTTCACTCAACAAAAATCTACGACCCTGATGACAGTTTCAAACAGGGAAAAGAGGAAGGCAGCGGTACACTCTTTATATACACTCCTCATGGAATGTGGTATATTATTAACAATTCCGGTGAAGGAAGTGACCTTTCATTAAACAATGTAAAAAGCGATGATGGTGGATGTATAGGTTATAGACTAATGTATGATGACAATATAGATACACTAATCAGAATATACACCGAAGAAAACGAGTACAGTGGTGAAAAATTATAAAAGAAGAATGATTTAGGATCATTATCCTAAAAAACACTGCTTTCATATTCTTCTTTTGTAAAACCAAATCCTTCAAGACAATATGGACTGTTTCGTCCAGTAAATCTTGCATTAGATACAAAATCATATTCATCGAACTTGTCCGGTTTTATTATTTCCTTACCCTTGGCGTCATAAACATGTTCCACTACTTTTACACCTCTTGAATTATTAGTGTTATATGAGACGTATATTCCATCAGTGAAGTTGAATGTATTGTCACTTGCACTTGCCAGGGCAGCCATCTGATTTAATGTGAAATAATATGAATCATTAGTTGCATTTTGTGAGACTACTGCCTCTCCATATAACTGATTATTCCAATCATATCCATATGGCGTTAAGTTAAAACCCACAGGTTTAATTAACTGGGCATCATTTGGTATTGAAGCTGTCTGGATCAAAGTTCCTGCAAATAATCCTATTGCAATTAATGCTATTAAAACTGCACACACTCCCAATATTTTAGCATAGTTTATCTGTTTATCTGATTTTTTTCTCTTTTGATGTGTGCTGTATATGGTATCATTCTTGTAGTTTTTAACGTTGTTATTGTAATGTATATTATGATTCTTATGAATAGTTTCCTTATGATTATTTTTGTTTCTTGAATAATTCCTGTTTTTATGTTTACTATTATTTTTTCTTTTTTTATTTTTAGGTGTATGGTCATCTATTTTCTTAAATTTTCTAGAATCCATTAATATTCACCCTAACAAATAATTTTGTGGTTTCACATGTATATTTAATTGTGGACATATTTAAACTTTTAAAATATTTTCCTAGAAATAAATAAAATAATTAATGCTTTGTAGTTAAATCAAACAATTAAAAGGCCTTTTTAAATCGACATTGAAAATGTTGAATAAAAAAAATATTCCCATTTTAATCCAAAATATTAAAATAAATTCAAAAGGTAAAATTAAGTTAATTTTTTATATTATTTGTCATGAACAGCTTTTATTTATGCTCTTTTAATCACACATTTTTTAATAACCTTTATATACTTTAAATTATAATAGTTACTATTACTAAAAGTAAGTAAAAAAAAAACATGAAAAAAAATAAAACATAAAGGAAAGATAAAAATGGCAATGAACGTTGCAAAATCAATACTAAATAACATACTGACTAACAAAAAAGTCGGAACCATAATAACGGCACAAAACATGAAACAAATGATCATATGGTTAAACGAACTAAGACCATACCTAGACGAACTAGAAAAAATGGGCTACATCAAAGGAACATGGAGAAAAACCGTAAAATTCAAAATACTAAGAAAAATAACCGAAAAAATCATCTCCAGATTATAAAAGAAAAAAAAACACCCCAAAAAAATATGTGCACCACTAAACCTCTCCAATCATCTTTTTTTTAATAAAAATTAACAAAAAATTACTTTCTTAATAAAAAAAACTGTTAAAAACTAAATAACAATTAAAACATATATAACAATATAAAAAACAGTAGTGATTTAAAATGTTTGAACTCCACAGCCTGATAAAAAAACTGCAGGAAAGAAGAGCCCTATTTGAATACAGATATACCGAAGAAGATGACCTGGTAAAAGTAAAAGAAACCCTGAACAAAAGACTCGTAGTATTAAGAGAAAAACTAATAGAAGATCCCAACAACGAATCAGTAATACTCGAATACGGTTTCTGTGCAGAAGAAGTAGAAAGAATAACCAAAAGACTCGAATACTTCAGAGAAAAATACGCAACCAAAGAAGCAAAAATACAAAAATACGAAACACTAATAAACTACAACATACAGGAACTATACTCCTATGTGGATTTCATGGAAAAATTCAAAATTGATGACAAATTACATGACGCACTCCTAAACACCATCGAATCACTGGACAAAAATATCACAATACTCAACCAAATAAACAAAGAAGAAGAAAAAGAAGACGAAACAGAA
>DUHK01000022.1 GCA_013330915.1 Methanosphaera sp.
TTCCTTTTATTATCTTTTTATAAATTTATTTATTAAATAACAATAGGGCTAATATTCTCTTTTTATAACTGATAAAACTAATAATTCTCAAATATTTTCCGTTTATTAGAAATTTTATTAATTAAAAGAAATAAAGTACTAATTGTTATATGTTTAAAATATTTTGGAAAATTTGTTTTGAAAAAGTGTCTTGAATAAAATTATTCATTTCACATTTTTTTTTTTAAAAACAACGCTTTAAAATAAGGGAGGTTAAAAAAAGTTGATAAATAATAAAATCATTTTTTTATCAATATTGTTAGTGCTTATCGCAAGTTTTAGTGTTGTCAGTGCAGCGGATACAACAAACAATGGTACCGTAGCTCAAACAACACAACAAACTGAAGCTACAAACGCAAGCATGTTGACAACAAATGATGATTATACAGTTCAAACATTACAATCAACACAATCATGCAACTTAAACAAAAACCTTAACAATTCTGAGGGGGTAAAAAATTCCGCCACATCCGAAGAAGTTGACCCGTTAACTGAGGATACAATATTGAAAATTGATCCTGTAGGACATGACAATATTAAGTATCATGATACCATCATTTTAACAGGAAGGCTCACGGATAAAGAACAAAATGGAGTACAGGGTAAAATTCATTTAAACTTCAATAATAGTCATGCTACAGTAGTATCTGCAGAAAATGGTGATTTTTTCTATTTTTATTATGTAAGTAAAATGGGAAGTTTCAACATTACCGCAGCTTATAATGGTAATGGGATTTATTCAGCATCAAATGATTCGGTGGTTATTGATGTGAACAAGCAAAATTCACGAATAGTGCTAAACAATATAACTCCTGTTAGATCAGGTGATGCTGCGGTTATTGGTGGTCGATTGATTGATGCTGAAGGAAATGGATTCTATGGTACTGTTAAACTGTTGATTAATCAGGGTCGTGCAACTGTTAAAACAGATAATCGGGGTTATTTCACATATAACTGTACTATAGGTAAAGTAGGAATAAATAATGTAACAGCATGGTATCTTGAAAGTGATAAGTACACAGCATCAGATAACACAACTACAACGTTTGTTATTAATAAAAAGAAATTGTATACCAGAATCGTTTTTGATGATATTGAACCTGTTGAACTTGGTGAAAACATCACAATAAGCGGTAAATTGCTCGATGAAAATGATGATCCTGTAAGGGGTACTGTTAAATTGTGGATTAAAAATGGTCGCGCAACTGTTAAAACAGATGCAAATGGAGTATTTTCCTATGTTTATACTACGAAAAGAGCAGAATCACTTATCATTAAAGGTTCATACTTGGGAACTAATCGTTATAATAACATAACTAATGTAACTACTAACGTGACTGTAAGAAAAATTTCTGCTAAGATCAATTTGGAAATGATTGAACCTGTACATTACACAACCGTTTCTTTAGTTAATGGAATGATGTATGAGTATACCACACCCGGCTGGTCACCTAAACCTTACACAAATATAACTTTTAAGGGGCAGTTGGTTGATAAATTTGGAAAGGGTATTACCGATACATTAAAAATTACATATGATGGGCCTTATTATTATTTAAAAACAGATGCTGACGGATATTTCACACGTAATGTGACAATTGATGCAAATCGTACTTGGTTCAACTTCATTGTATTCTTCGATGGAAATAACAATTACTTAAGATCTCATTCAATTTTTAAATTTAATGTAACGGATGAATCATAACAATGAGATTTATCTCGTTCTTTCTTTTTTTTTATTTAATTATACGAATATTTTAATAATTATTTTATTTTAGTTAACATGAAATTTACTTTCCGAGTACACATTATCATCTTTTCATTAATTTTATTAATTTAATCGGAGAAATATAATAAACAATTATAAAGCATTTATATAAACAACTAGGTGATTAGTTTGAAAATTATGATAACCGGTGGAGCAGGTTTTATAGGCTCAAATTTTGTTCATTACATTGCAAACAAATATGATGATTATGAGATAACCGTTTTAGATAAATTGACCTATGCGGGAGATATGGAAAACCTTGCAGGTCTTGAAAACATCAATTTTATAAAAGGGGATATTGCAGATGAAGTAGCTGCTTCACAAGCTATGGAAGATGCGGATTATGTTGTTAATTTTGCAGCAGAAACACATGTGGATAAATCAATTACTGATCCGGCATCTTTTGTCAAGTCTGATGTTTTGGGTACTCAGAATTTATTGGAACTTGTCAGAAAATATGATGTTGAAAAATACATTCAGATTTCAACTGATGAGGTTTATGGAAGTATTCTTGAAGGTTCATTTAAGGAAACCGACAACATAGATCCGTCCAGTCCTTATTCTGCAAGTAAGGCTGGTGGAGATTTACTGGTGAGTGCATACTATAAAACATATGGTATTCCTGTAATGATTACAAGAAGCAGCAATAACTTTGGTCCTAGACAATTTCCTGAAAAGCTTATACCATTATTCATATTAAAAGCATTACATGATGAAAAATTACCTGTATATGGTGACGGTAAAAATGTACGTGATTGGATTTATGTGGAAGATAACTGTGCCGGTGTAGATACGGTTCTGCATAAGGGAAAAATTGGTGAAGTATATAATATTGGTGGAGGGAATGAAAAGAATAACCTTGAAATTACCAAATTAATTCTTGAAAAACTCGGTAAACCTGAAACCTTAATTGAACATGTTGAAGACCGTTTAGGACACGATAGACGTTATTCATTGGATGCAACAAAAACTAAAAAACTTGGATGGGAACCTAAATGGACCTTTGAAGATGCAATGGAAAAAACTGTCAACTGGTACAAAGAAAATTCAGAGCGTTTGTATAAAGCTACAAAAACATTATAACCTCCCATTTTCTATTTTTTTTACATATCTTTCGAACAGCTATTTTTAAAATTAATAAAATTTATATTATCTTAAAAATAAAGATAAAAGTATATTAGAAGATTATAAACTTTCTTTTATATTAAATAACTTAATTCTGTGGTGAATTTGATGAAAGGTATTATTTTATCTGGTGGTCATGGAACAAGATTAAGACCATTGACTCATACCGGACCTAAACAATTGATTCCAATAGCAAATAAACCAGTTATCGAGTATGCTATCGAGGACTTACATGATGCTGGCATTAAGGATATTGGTATTATTTTAGGAACTAATATGCCTAATAAAATTAAGGAAGCATTAGGTGATGGTTCAAGATTTGGTGTTAATATAACCTATATTATGCAAGGTGAACCTAAAGGTTTGGCACATGCAGCTAAAACAGCCCAAGATTTTGTAGGCTCAGATTCCTTTGTAATGTATCTGGGAGACAATATTCTCAAATCAGGAATTGAAGAATTTGTCAGTGGATTTGATGAATCAGATTTCTCTTCAAGATTACTTTTACAAGAAGTTGAAGATCCTAGACAGTTTGGTGTTGCCGAATTGAATGATGACGGAAAGATAATTAATCTGGTTGAAAAACCTGAACATCCAAAAAGCAATTTGGCATTGGTTGGTATATATCTGTTTAAAAATAATATTTTTGAAGCAATCGATAAAATTGAACCTTCATGGAGAAATGAACTGGAAATAACAGATGCTATCCAACAATTGATAGATGATGGATTCAATGTAGATTCATTTGTAGTTGAAGGATGGTGGAAGGATACCGGAAAACCTGAAGATGTTTTGGATGCAAATCAATTAATCCTTGAAACAATTAAAACGGATATTCAAGGGGAAATTGAAGAAGATGTAAAAATCAAGGGTCGAGTAATTATTGGAAAAAACACAGTTATCAAATCAGGGTCCGTGATAAAGGGACCTGCAATAATAGGTCAAAATTGTGAAATTAAAGGTTATGTAGGACCATACACTTCTATTGGAGATGGCACTCAAATAATTGAATCAGAGATAGATTCTTCCATAATTATAGGAAATTCCATTATACGCTCTGATAAACGTATTACAGAAAGTCTATTGGGATTAAACTCTCAAATATTGTCAGATAAGAAAACATATCCTAAAGGAAGAAGTTTTGTTATAGGAGAAAACTCAATAATTAAATTATAAAGGAGATTAACAATGAAAGCAGTTATACCTGCAGCTGGATTAGGAACAAGATTCTTGCCGGCTACAAAGGCACAACCTAAAGAAATGTTGCCTGTATTTAACAAACCAACCATACAGTATGTCGTAGAAGAGGCAGTTAATTCGGGCATTGATGACATACTGATTATTACAGGTAAAGGAAAAAGACCTATTGAAGATCATTTTGATAAATCATGGGAACTGGAATACAATTTAGAACAAAAAGGTAAACTGGATTATCTTGAAGAAGTACAATCCATCTCCAACATGGCTGATATTTATTATGTTCGTCAGAAAAAACAAAACGGACTTGGTGATGCAATCAATTGTGCTAGAAAACATATTGGTGATGAACCTTTTGCTGTTTTATTAGGAGACACAATCACATATTCAGAAAATCCATGCACAAAACAGTTAATTGATGTTTATGAAAAGTATGGTGGATCTGTAATTGCCATAGAAGAGTTACCTGAAAGAAAAATAGAAAGATACGGAATCGTTGATGGAACCGAAATTGAAAACAATATATTTAAGGTAAACAATTTGGTTGAAAAACCAAAACTGGAAGATGCACCATCCAATTTAGGTATTACCGGAAGATACATATTAACTCCTGACATATTCGATAAACTGGACAACACTGAAGCAGGAGTAGGTGGAGAAATTCAACTGACCGATGCAATTAATGCCCAGGATAATGTTTATGCAACCACCTTTGAAGGAACAATCTATGACATTGGTAATACAATGGAATGGCTAAAAAGTTCTATCGACATGGCATTAACTCATGATGATGCCAGAGACGAAATATTAGATTACATTAAGCAAAAACTTAATGAATTTAATTAACTTATTTTTTTTACTATTTTTATACAGATTATTTAAAAAAAAAGAATTTAAAAAAAGAATTAAATGTTTGAAGGGTCAGTAATTTCACCTTTAATTGCTGAAGCCGCTACAACAGCAGGGTTTGATAAGTACACATATGATTTTGCACTACCCATTCTACCTAAAAAGTTTCTATTGGTTGTGGATATGCATGTCATATCATCGGTCATAACACCCATATGTGCACCTAAACAAGGTCCACATCCTGGATTGCATACTATGGCATTTGATTCAAGGAACGTTTGGATAATTCCGTTTTCTATTGCTTTCTGATATATTTTACGGGAAGCAGGGAATACCAATAATTGAACGTCCTCATGTATTTTATGATTTTTCAATATTTCGGCGGCCTGCACTAAATCTTCATATCTGCCGTTGGTACATGAACCAAGAACAGCCTGGTTGATTGTGGTTCCCTCTACCTTATCAACGTCCTCTACGTTGTCCACGTTATGAGGGCATGCAACCTGAGGTCTTAAATCATCCACATCAAAGTCGTATATTTTTTCGTATTGGGCGTTTTTATCAGGTGTTGTTATTTCGTAGTTTTTAATTCCACGTTGTGCCAGATATCTTTTGGTATCATCATTAGGCACCATTATACCGTTTTTTGCACCACATTCAATAACCATGTTTGTCATGGTCATCCTTGCATCTACTGATAAGTTGTCTATTGTTGATCCATGGAATTCCAGGCTTTTATATGTTCCACCATATGATCCCAGTTCTTTTATGATGTTCAATATCAGATCTTTTGAATAAACATGTTCTTGAAGAGTACCTTCTACGTTTATTTTAATACTTTCAGGGACGTTAAACCAGGTTTTACCTGTGGCATATACCATTGCCAGGTCAGTTGCTCCAAGTCCTGTTGAAAATGCTCCGAAAGCTCCGTAGGTACATGTATGTGAGTCGGCACCGACTATCACAGTTGATGGTTTAACATGTCCTTCCTGTGGTAGAACTTGGTGACAAATACCTTCACCCTGTTTGTATATGTTCTTTATTCCCTGTTTTTTTGCAAAATCCCTAACGACTTGTTGAAATTCTGCAGAACCCATTGTGTTTGCCGGTACGTTATGGTCAAAAACCAATACTATTTTATCCGGATCCCATACTTTATCGGCTAATTTTTCAAACACTTTAATTGTTGGGGGACTGGTTCCGTCATGACTCATTGCAACATCAATATTTGCATTAATTGTATCTCCGGGACTGACTTCTTCTTTATTTGATGCTTTTGCCAGTATTTTCTCGCTAATGTTCATTTAAATCATCATCTTTCAACGTTTGCTTTTAATAATATTTCATCAAATTTTTCATTAGTTATTTCAAAGCCTTTTTCACGTTCTTCCTTAACTATTTTAACTATTTCTAAAAGTTTTTCGTTATCCACTTTAATATTCAATGAATCTAATTTTTCTTCAATTGCAGCTTTACCGGAGTGTTTTCCTAGTACAATCTGTCTTTTTGTTCCAATCATTTCAGGTAGGAACGGTTCGTATGTGAACGGATTCTTTACTATTGCATCCACATGTATTCCGGATTCGTGTCTGAAAACGTTGTTTCCTACAATGGCCTTGCTGTCTGGAACTGGGATTTTACTGTATTTGGAAACCAGTTTGGACAATTCTGATATTACTTCTGTATTAAATCCTAAATCCTTATTGTATAATAATTTCAGTGCCATTATTAATTCTTCTAATGATGCATTTCCTGCCCTTTCACCAATACCGTTAACTGTTGTTGATATTGCTGATGCTCCCTCGAATAAACCTGCAATGGAGTTTGCTACTGCAAATCCGAAATCGTTATGACAGTGTAGAGCAATTTCCACATCTATTTCCTTTCTGATATTTCTAACCAGATATTGCATAGCGTATGGATTTATTGAACCAGTAGTGTCTGCAATATGAATTCTGTCGGCTTTGTGGTCCTGTGCCATTTTGTATATTTCCAGTAATTTAGGTAACTCTGTACGTGTCGCATCTTCTGCAGAAAAAGCAACGAATAGACCATGATCTTTTCCATAGTCAACGGCATCCATACAGATTTCATTAATAACATCCCTTGGTTTGTCCATTTTCACTTTCAAATGTAAATCAGAAAGACCCATAAATGTTATAATTCCACTTACATCAGCATCCAGTGCTGCATCAATATCTTCTTTTTTTGTTCTGGTTAAACAAATAATTTGGGCGTCCAATCCTTCATTAGCAATTGTCTTCACTGATTTTTTTTCGTTTTCTGATACAATAGGAAAACCTGCTTCAATTTGGGGTATTCCAAGTTCGTCAAGTTTATGTGCAATCTCTAACTTTTCATCTAAAGAAAAACATACTCCTGGAGTTTGTTCTCCATCTCTAAGCGTTGTATCATATATATTAATATTTTCAGGCAGGTTATATTCCACCTCTTTATTATATATACTAACGAATCTGTCCTTAATTTTAGTTTCCCCCTTGTTTAATTATATAATATAATTATTAGAAACAATTAATTTTTTAATTTATTATTTAACTAATGTTTTGTTATTTATTTTTATTTTACTAGTATTTTTATAAAGTATATACATTATATTTATTTTATTAGTTAATATTATTTGTCTTATTTTTTTCTAGTAATTCAAGGTAGGATGTTTTTTCAAATCCTTCGGTTATGCCTAACTTAGCAAATATTTCAAAAATGTTCTTTTGTATTGGTTCAATGTTGTCTTCATCTGATGCAACATACTCTATTTCTATAAAATAACCAAGTTCATTTAACTTATCAACTGTGATGGTATATTCTTCATATTTAAATATTCTTCTAACTTTATTCACTATTGCTGATGGCTTATAACCTAAATTAATCAAGATGTCAGTCATGTGTTCCTTACTGTCAATTGTCACTTCAATTTCTTTTCTGGTTTTGGTTTCTGAATCTAATTTAGGACCTTTAAATGTTAAAATATTAATAAAATCATCACCGTCAGGAATTTCCCTAATACGTAATGCTTCATCAGTTTTTTTAAAATCCCTATTTTCTCCATTGAAATAGATGTCCCTTTGAATTTCAGTATGTGAGTATTCACCACCAATATTCTTAATTTTTTCAAATGTCAATTTGGGATTAGTAATTTTTGCCTTAATTTCAATTTCAATCATTTTCATACACGTTTTTCTTTTTTTTATATATTATTTGAAAATAATAATATATTAATAATAGGTATATTTATAAAGTAAAAAGACACATATATAAATACATAATATGTTATTTGGTATTTTTTTAAATAAATTATATTGATATATATTTAAAAATAAGTGGTTGGCTGATTTCTTAAACTCCCTAGGATTTTATTCAAGAAATTAATTTTATTATAGTTTTTAATCTTTTTAACTAGTAATATTGCTCAACCGTGATATTTAGAATTATGCTAAATTATTTTTATCACTTAATTGGAGGAAAAATAAAATGTCAGATGTTGAAATTAAAGTTGAAAACATTGTAGCATCCGCAACATTATTTGATTCAAAAGATAGGAAATTGGATTTACCTGGAGTTGCACCTGCTTTAGAAAATGTAGA
>DUHK01000008.1 GCA_013330915.1 Methanosphaera sp.
ACAGAAGTAATATTAAAAGCTAGAGGCCGAGCTATTAGTAGAGCAGTAGATGTAGCTGAAATCGTAAGAAACCGCTTTATTTCTGATGTGGAAGTTCAAAGTATTGACATAAGCACAGAAGAAATTGTTGGAAACGAAGGAACTTCCTCCAACGTATCAGCAATTGAAATAAGATTAAGCAAATAATCTTATTCAATACATTTACTTTTTTTGAAAACTTTTTATCACTACGTACTATTTTTAAGAATTAAATTTTTATAAAAAAAAAGATTAGAAGAATTATTTAATTATTTCTCCTTTTATCAAGAACTAATTTTTTCAGGGCAACTATTATTGCCAGAATTACCACTGCAATTGCAACAAGGTAATATGTGTATTCACTTGTTGGTCCAACTTTCTGATCAGTGTTTAGGGAATAGATGTTAGCATCCTCTGATGCCATGAATAAAGAGCCACCGCTTGTTACTACTGAAGCAGAAACGCTGCCTGCAAAATTATCCACATAACCAGGATTATAATTCCAGACTTCATCTCCAGTAAACTTGTTTAACATCAACATTTTACCTGAAGAAGTTCCTAGAGCTATGTTATTTCCAAACAGAGAAGGTGTGGAATTTATTGAGCTTCCGGTTTTAACCTCCCATTTCTTAAGACCATCCCTAATATCCAATGCCATAACACTTCCCTTTTGTGTTGCTGCATATAGTGTTGATTGTCTTTCATCAATAACAGGTGAGGAAGTTACTGAAGAACCTGCATTATATGTCCAGATTTCATCACCGTTTTCTTCATCCAATGCATATATATGATTATCCTCGGAACCTATGAAAATTGTGCCGTTGACTATTGCTGCAGATGATTTTACATCATCCCCCACATTATACTCCCATTTTAATGAACCGTTTTCTGTGGAAATGGCATATATTTTATCATCATCTGAGCCGAAAAATACTGTGCCATTATGTATTGAAGGGGATGATCTGATGTTGTCTTCGGTTTTGTATTCCCAGTCAAGTGAACCGTTGTCTCTGTTTACTGCATGTAATATTCCATCATCAGAACCGACATATACATTTTCAGAATCAATTGCCGGTGAAGACTTGATACTGTCGCCGGTTTTATACTTCCAATTTTCATTTCCATTATCAGTATTTATAGAATACAGATATCCGTCATCACAACCTATATACAATGTATTTCCTGAAACTGAAGGACTTGAATAAAATGATTCCTCGGTAGTGAAGTTCCATATCTGACTTCCATCCTGTGGATCCAATGCATATAATGTTCCGGATTGTGTTGCAACAAAGAGCTTGTCACCACATAGTACAGGATTTGTAGTTATCGGACCGTCCAGTTTAACTGTCCATGTTTGTGTTGAAAAGGAAGTGTCCTGATTCACATAACCTGTATGTTTATTATTGTTTTGGAACATTGGCCATTCGGCTGCTGAAAAGGTAGATAAACTCCCCATTAAGATTAATAGAACAATTACACAAGCAATTATTTTTTTAAAGTTTTTAATCATTATTTTTTTACCCCCTAAATATCCCTATTAAATCTTACAACACCCACTACGAAAAACAGTAGTGTGAAAAGTAACAGTACCAATAAATCAAAAGCAATTGAACCCAATCCTGCACCCTGCAACATTACTGCTCTAAAAGCATCATTTGCATATGTTAATGGAAGTAAGTAAGATATTTTCTGTAATAACCATGGCATCGTTTCTTTTGGGAAGAATACCCCGCATATAAACATCATAGGTATTGCTATAGGCATCACTATTTGGATATAATCTTCCTGAGTTTTTGATGTTGCTGATATCATCATTCCAAATCCTACAAAACATAAAACAGAGATTAGCATTACAAGTATTAATAGAGCAAAGCTACCATTTATCACTGCATTAAATATTAGCATTGCAGATAGTATCAGAACAACTGCCCTAATCATCTCTTTTACAACTTGTGAAATAATTTTTCCGGAAAGTACTGATGAAATGCTTGTTGGAGTCATGAACAATCTGGCCAGTTCACCCCGTTCACGTTCTCCAGCTATGGAATTTCCCAAACCCAACATTGAAGACATGAACATTGTCATAGCCAGTACTCCAGGTAATAGGAAGTCAATGTACTCTATTTCACCGTATATTTTGTTAATTTGTAATTTTATTGCTTGTTTTACTGCAGTGACCCTGTCGGTATTCTGGTATGCTGATTCAACCTTACTCATCTCTATCTGTTCAGACAGTGACGCAAAAATTCTTTGAGTTGTAGGTACAACCATTTGTGTTGTCATCTGATCAGATGAATCTATGTATAAAATTGCATTCCTCTTTCCTTCGCTTTCATAGTCTGCAGACAGTATTATCGCAGATTTCGCTTCCCCATTGTCCACCATTTTTTTGGCTTCATCAGGATCGGAAAGTATGTCTTTTACTTCAAATGTCTTATCAACTTTTATTGCGTTTATTGTTTGATCCGTTATTTCACCGGAGGTTTGTTTTACGATGACTACAGGAGTGTTTTCTACTGTTCCTCCCATTCCCCATCCACACAATGCAATCATTAGAATTGGAAATAAAATTAATGATGCAAATTGAACTTTATGTCTCCATAGCGTTAGAAGATCTTTTTTAATCATCCACCATATTTTTTTAGTTTCCATCCTTAATCGCCTTCCTTGATTTTGCGGTTATTGCAACAAAAACATCCTCCAAAGTAGGATCATTTGTTTTTATAGATGCTATGTTTCCTCCATTTGCAAGTATGGTAGTTATAACATCATTAACAGATGTTTCCGAACGTTTTAAACTGATATTTAAACGGGCATTTCCCAGGTGTTTGACTTCATTAACAACTTTTAAATCTTCAAGAGCATTTATCATATCCTCATTGATGTTCGAAAGCATTACAGTAACCTTTTCACTTTCATCGGTTAATGAGGACTTTAGTCCATTGATTCGTTCTTTGTTTTCTTCAAGACCTTCCTCTTCCAATTTGAGAATACTTTCGCGTATAAGATTGTTGTTTTTTTCCATGTTTTGTAAGAGTTGATCCTTTAATCCTTGAGGTGTATCACTGGCCACAACTTTTCCTGTGTCGATGATGTTGATGTTGTCACATATTTTGTCGACTTCATACATGTCGTGGGAGCATAATATTATGGTTCTGCCTTCATCATTCAAATCAACCATTAAATCCCATAACACCCTTTTGGTTGTTGGGTCCAGTCCCACGGTAGGTTCATCCAGGAAAAGTATGTCTGGACTGTGCACAAGACTAGCAACTACCGAAGTTTTTTGTTGCATTCCCCCGGACAATTGTTTTACATATTTGTCCTGAGCATATTTTATGTCTACAAGTTCCAGCAAATCATCGATTTTCTTGTCCTTGATTGTCGAATCCACATTATAAAAGTCCGCACATAATTCAACATTTTCCCTTACTGTTAAATCCTTGTACAAACTTACCAGTTGTGGAACCATACCTATCCTATTTCTTACCTCATCAGGTTCTTTTGAAACATCAAATCCTGCTACTTTAGCTTCACCACTTGTTTTAGGTATCAGACATGTCAACATCTTTATAGTGGTGGTTTTACCAGCACCATTCGGCCCCAAAATTCCCCCAATACTTTTGTTTTCAACATATAAATTTAAATTATCCACTGCTTTAAAATTATTATCGTATATCTTAACTAAATTATTTGTTTCTATAGCGTATTTCATTGATTCACCCCCATTTAAAACAAATTTCGTGTTCATTAACAATTGATACAAAAAAGATAATAATGTATCATATTAGAAAATTCTTTTAAAAATGAATATTAGAGGCAATAATTATAGATATTATTTTCATTGCATATTAATTATTTTAAAAACGTTGCCAAAATATGTGTGAAAAGATAAGAAACTATTAAATTCACATAAATATTGGCAGTCCACCATAATTCCAAAAAAATAATAAAGTATTGTAAATAAATATCTTAATTAGTTAATAAATTAATTAAAATAAAAATATCTGAGAGTAATTATACAATTCAAAAAAGGATAGTTTAGATACTTCCCAAATATTTTTAAAATTTCGATACAATATCAACAATCATTAATAATTTTAGAGAGATTTAATTTTATATTAAAATGTAAAACTCCAAAACAAATATTTACTTTAAATTTGATTAATTTAGGTGAATTTAATGAGAGAAATAGAAGAAATAAGAAAAAAATTAGAGGATCACAATTATATCTCTAATGACCAGATAGATACCACTTTATTTTTAGCATTCGCCTTGAAAAAGCCAATCTTGATTGAAGGCCCTCCGGGAACAGGAAAAACAGAACTTGCAAAAACAATAGCAGATAGTTTCGACAGAGATTTCTTCAGAATTCAATGTTATGAAGGAATTACCTTCGAACAAGTTGTAGGAGAATGGAATTATCAGAAACAACTACTCTATCTTGAAATGGCACGGGAAAATAAGGAAGATTTAACAATTTTCTCCGATGAATTCTTTATTCAAAGACCATTACTGACAGCTTTCAGCAATGATAAACCATCAGTTTTATTAATAGATGAAATTGATAAAGCCGATGAAGAATTAGAAAGTTTTTTACTTCAGGCTCTGGGTGAAAAGGAAATTACTGTAAATGATTTAGACACATTTACGTTACAAAACGATTTAGTTGTTGTATTGACTTCAAATGCTCAACGTTCCTTACTTGATGAAACCAAAGACAGATGTTTATACTTATACATAGATTACCCTGATTACGACCGTGAAGTAAACATTATCAACAAGAGAGTTCCTTCAGCTGAAGAGAAACTAGTATCAGAAATTGTTGAAAAAACCCAGAAAATAAGAAAATTGGACTTGACCAAGAAACCTTCCATCAGAGCTACCGTTGACTGGGTTGAGTCATTAATAGCATTAGGTGAAATCGAACCTACCCGTGAAGCTTTGGAAAACACATTAAACGTTATTGCCAAAAACGAAGATGACAAAGAACAAATAATAAATGAAGTTTTAAACAGACTTTAAACTTCACTTTTTTACTATTTTTAACACATCATTTATATTTTTTATAACATAATCAGCTGTTTGTATAAGATTATCCGGCAATTCTTCACCCTGTTGAATTGTCAAAATTCCAGTATCTGCCTTTTTAATTGCCAGAATATCATTTGTATGGTTTCCCACCATTATCACATGAGAATATTCATTCTGCAAATTTGATACAACTTTTTCTTTACAAGCAATGTTACATGTATGATAAACATTTGCATCAGGAACGTTCAGTATTGATGCTATTTTAAGAAGGGAGTGCCTGTTATCTCCAGAGGCTATGTAAATAGGCATTTTCATATCATGCAATTGTTTGAATAAAGATTTTGTACCTTCAAAAAATACTCCTCCTGCTGTGTAAACATAATCTATTTTTCTGTTTAAAATATCTA
>DUHK01000046.1 GCA_013330915.1 Methanosphaera sp.
CCATTCAACGAAAAAATAAACAAAGTGAGCAATATCCTTTTTAATTTGAAAAATTTTTAAAAAGAACTTATTTAATCACCTGAAAATTGAACAAATTACAGTTCAAGATTGTAAAAAAAAATAGTTATAAATACTATGAAAACCATATATAAGAACAATGGAGTCGGAAATACTTTTCCTACTTTCATGATTATATAAAAATTATTACAATAGAGGAGAAAACATCATGTCATATGTTGATGAAGTAATTGATCAAATTACAAAAGAAAACCCAGGTGAACCTGAATTTCACCAAACTTTAAACGAAGTATACAAATCAATAGAAGCTGTAGTAGATGCAAACGAAGAACAATACAGAAAAGATGCACTTCTAGAAAGATTAGCAAACCCTGAAAGACAAATCAAATTCAGAGTTCCATGGGTAGATGACCAAGGACAAGTACAAGTTAACACAGGATACCGTGTACAATTCAACAGTGCAATAGGTCCTTACAAAGGAGGATTAAGATTCCACCCTTCAGTTAACATAGGTATTATAAAATTCTTAGGATTCGAACAAATCTTCAAAAACTCTTTAACAGGACTTCCAATCGGTGGAGGAAAAGGAGGATCCAACTTTGACCCTAAAGGAAAATCAGACCGTGAAGTAATGGCATTCTGTCAAAGTTTCATGAACGAATTATACAGACACATAGGTCAAGACCAAGACGTACCTGCAGGGGACATAGGTGTAGGTGGTCGTGAAATCGGTTACCTTTACGGACAATACAAAAGATTAACCAAACAATACGAAGGAGTATTAACAGGTAAAGGATTAACCTTTGGTGGATCATTAGCAAGAACAGAAGCTACAGGATACGGATTATTATACTTCACAAATGAAATATTAAAAGCAAACAACGAAACATTAGAAGGAAAAACCGTAACCGTATCAGGTTCAGGAAACGTAGCAACATACGCAATCGAAAAAGCACAACAATTAGGTGCAAAAGTAGTTACAGCATCCGACTCAACCGGATGGGTATACGACCCAGAAGGAATAGACGTAGCATTACTCAAAGACATCAAAGAAGTAAGAAGATTAAGAATGAGTGACTACGCAGCAGAAAGATCATCAGCAGAATACCATGAAGGTAAAGGTGTATGGACCATTGAAGCAGATGTAGGTCTACCATGTGCTACACAAAACGAAGTTGACATTGATGATGCTAAAAACATTGTTGACAACAACTACATGGCTTTAGTAGAAGGAGCAAACATGCCTACAACACTTGATGCAACAAAATACTTACAGGACAAAGGTGTACTCTTCGGTCCTGCAAAAGCAGCAAACGCTGGTGGAGTAGCAGTATCAGCTCTTGAAATGAGTCAGAACTCAGAAAGATTACACTGGACCTTTGAAGAAGTTGACAACAAACTTGCAAACATCATGCAAAACATCTTCAAACAAATCCAAGACAGTTGTACAAAATACGAACTTGATAAAGATTATGTTGCTGGTGCAAACATAGCAGGATTCGAAAAAGTAGCAGAAGCTATGCAAGCTCAAGGAATTGTATAGATTCATTGAACTACTTTTCACCCTCACTATTTTTTTTAACTGATTTTAGATTTAAAACTTGAATAATTTTACTACGTGATATAATGGCAACATATAATACAATTGAAGAAGCAAGAGAAAATTTTAAAAATGACAAATTCGCAACAGATGCCGGAGCAACTTTAGACGAACTTGAAGAAGATTACTGTATTTGCAGTATGGCAATCACCGATCAACATAAAAATGCATATGGAGGAGTGATGGGTGGAGCTATATTCACTCTCGCTGATTTTGCATTTGCTATTCTCTCAAACAATATCCATTCATTAACAGTTGCACAAAGTGTTAATATCATATATCTTAGTGCTCCAAAAGGGGATAAATTGATTGCAAAGGCAACATGTAGAAAAAGCGGAAGGACAACGTCCATCCTAAACGTCGATGTTAGCGATAATACTGGAAGGGATGTTGCACAGTTTATTGGAACTGGTTTTAAATTATAATAACAACTCATCTCACCCTCTTTTTATGGAATTAGTTGAATAATTCACAATGCATATTTATAAGTTATAACTTAGTAGTAATAAGTTATAATTTATTATATATGATGTAAGCATTACTCCTTCAAGATTAATTAGTAATGGATTATAAAGATAATAATATAAGTTTATGGAATAAATATTATGAGTAAAACAGGTTCTGTTGAAGAAAGAGATTTGGTAAACAAATTATGGGCTGCAGGCTTTGCTGCCATGCGTGCACCGGCAAGTGGTGGTGCAACAAAAAGACCATTACCTGATGTTCTTGGAGGTAACGGCAAAATATATCTTGCAATAGAAGTCAAATCCACCAAACAAGACCATATCTACATAGACAATGAAAAAATAACCAATCTGATAGAGTTTTCCAACATATTCGGGGCAACACCATATGTTGGTGCCAAATTCATAAGAAAACCATGGAGATTCATCAAACTGGAAGATCTGCATGTGACACGCAGTAACAATTACAGGGTTAATACAGATCTTGCATTCAGTAAGGGATTGGATTTCGAAGAGATAATAGGTGGAACCAAACAAACGAAACTGATTTAATTTTTTTTAACTGAGTAACTTATAACTTATACTTTATTAGTTATAAGTAAAAACTTATAATAATATTTTTTAAAAAAAAGAGAAGTTAGTATTTGACAATACTTCCGGCAGCATCCCTGCGATACTTACCAAACTCGGATAACTCTCCAAGTTGTTGCTTATCAAATACGGGTCCTTCCACACAAACCCTGTAACCGGAATCA
Organism: Methanosphaera sp.; assembly: GCA_013330915.1. Lineage (GTDB taxonomy): Archaea > Methanobacteriota > Methanobacteria > Methanobacteriales > Methanobacteriaceae > Methanosphaera > Methanosphaera sp11921u. Next base: position 2,838 of record DUHK01000046.1, read on the forward strand.
TCAATACAACATTGTCCACAGATACCCAATCCACATTTCATGTATCTGTCCAATGCCAATTGACAATCAACATCATATTTTCTGCTTAATTCCAACAATTTATAGGACATTATTTCTGGCCCGCAACCGACGATAATATCATAATCACCATCAATTAACATTTCCTCGGCCAGTTGTGTGCTGAATCCCTTGAAACCACAACTTCCGTCATCGGTACATTCATGTACTTCAACACCTTCCCTATCAAATCTTTCAACAAATACAAGTTCATCCTTCGTGGAAGCTGCGGAAATCAGGTCAACATTATCATAAAAGGACAAGAGTGGTGCTAATGATGCAATTCCAGAACCTCCGCCCACAGCCAATATTTTTTTATATCCGGATAAGTCATAACCGTGACCGTAAGGTCCTCTGATACCAATTTTATCACCAACATCTACATTTTCATACATGTTGTCTGTAAATGGTCCTGCTTTTCTTACGGTTATTCCCATGAGATTGTTTTCTCTATCGATGATGGAAATTGTCATTGGCTTTTCATTGGTCAAATCCCATACCATTACAAATTGTCCTGGATGTATGTCCTCTGTTATTTCAAATGGAAATACAAATGTCTTAACCGTAGGCGTTTCAACAATTGTTTCCTGGATTGTAACTACCCTTGGTACTTCATCGTCATAAATATTTTCTATCAATCTAAACACTTCCTATAGCTCGTGTGATAATCCTATTATCTCCGTCACGTTCTTGTATCCGTTTTCTTCCAGGAAATTACCCAAATCATCAGAAATAGTCTGGAAAATTTCAGGTCCTGAATACATTATTGATGTACCTATCTGCAGCAGACTTGCCCCTGCATACATGAACTCCAGAACATCCTTATAATCCTTTATTCCCCCAACACCGAATATAGGTATGTCCACTGCCTTATAAGTGTTGTATACACATTTTAATGCTATTGGTTTTATCATCGGCCCTGCTATTCCTCCAAGAACATTGTTCAGTATTGGACGGGCCGTCTGATAATCTATTCTTAATCCCGGACCTACACTATTAATTAACGTTAAAGCATCGGCTCCCGCATCTTCACTTGCCTTTGCAATTTGAGTAATGTCCGTTACGTTTGGTGTAAGTTTAACAATTATTGGAACATCCTTAATTGCATCTTTAACACTGCTTACGATGTCATGTGTCATTTCAGGGTTTTCACCTATGTTTGAACCAAATCCGCATTTTGCATGAGGACAGGATACATTTAATTCAAAGGCGTCAACATAATCTTTTGTGCGTTCTGCAACCTCACAGAATACCTCTTCACTATCACCGTATATTGATGCTATTACAGGAGTTTCATCCCTTATATCCTGAAGTTCCATAAGTTCTTCCTTTTTTGCTTCCACTCCAGGACTTGCCAGTCCCACAGAGTTTATTACTCCACCTTCTATTTTCACTATTGTAGGATTATCATAACCATCATTAGCTTCCAGACTAAAAGATTTTGTTACGATACCTCCAGCTCCAGCTTTTGCAACCATTTTCATACTGCTTGCAGTTGTACCAAGAATACCTGCAGCCAAAAACAATGGATTTTTAAGTTTCATTCCAAGAATATTAGATTCCAACATAATACTTTTTCCCATTAATTAATAGAGTAAAAAAAAAATTTTTATTATTATTATAATATTTTGTTTTTCAAACTTAATTAATATTAATCAATAATACTAAAAATATTATACATGAAAGCTTTTATTACAACAACTAGTTTTGGATTTATTGCTACAGATGAAGAATTTGCCATTGTTGATAAATTCTTGTTTGGAAAAAAACAGGTTGAAATATTGGAGAAAATTCAGCAAAAACAGGTAATTGAAGAAGAGGTTGAGCTTGTGGAAAGACTTGCCAAATGCTATGATGAAATCATCATAGAAAGTCTTAAAACAAAATCTGCTTACGATGGTGTTGAACAATCAGATAAGATATTAATTCAACAGACAACAGCCCATGGAGATTATGTCCGAGAACATTTTGATGAGATTATCGGGCAGTTGAGTGATGTTGATATTAGAAAATCATTGAATGATGCTTACAACAGGATTACCTCCGAAAAGATCAGGCAGTCCGTCAAGACCAATGACGTTATGATAGTTGAAACCATAAATTCCCTTGAGGAAATAGAGGACACAACGGGGAAACTGATTGAACGTCTGCGTGAATGGTGCACACCATATTTACCAGAGATGGATAAGTTAAGCAATCACGAACTATACGCCAGGGTTATCGCCACTCAAACCTCACGTGAAAACATTATCAATTCAGGAATTTTAGACAATACTCATGTTGTGTTATCTGACAGTTACGATGTGGACATTGGTGAAAATGACCTGAATATAATCAGGACATTTGCAGGCAGTCTTCATAGTTTGTATGAGACCAAGAACATGCTTGAGGAATACATTGATGAAAAAATCAGTGAAGTTGCTCCGAATATGTATGATGTTGCTGGAGCAAATCTTGCGGCAAAACTGATTGCCCATACACATGGTTTGGAAAACCTTGCAAAACTTCCAAGTAGCACAATCCAGATAATCGGTGCTGAAAAGGCAATATTCAGACACTTGAAAACCGGGGAAAATCCTCCAAAACACGGACTAATCTTCCAACATCCAAGTATTCGTGGATCCAACTGGTGGGTTAGAGGTAAGTTGGCCCGTGCGGTAGCAAACAAAATTACTATTGCAGCCAGAAAAGATGCTTTCAGTAATGATTATGATCCAAACTTAAAGGTTGAACTTGACGAAAAAATAGAGGAAATCAAAAAGGCACATCCTTTCCCTGAACGTAAAAAAAGCAAAAAGGATGATGACAAAAAGGGCAAAAAAGGTAAAAAGAAGGGTAAAAAAGAGCGCGGCAAAAAAAGAAAACGTAACAAAAGGAAGTTAAAAAAAGGAGAATATGTTTATTAGGAGTTGATGATTTATGCAGATTAATAAAATTGGTGAAAATCTTTATCAGATAGACAACAACATTGCCACAGTAAACTTAACTCCAGGAATTCAGGTTTATCAGGAAAAACTCATTGAACATGAGGACAAACAGTTACGTTTATGGAATCCAAGACGTTCAAAGTTAGCTGCCAGTATAATCCGTGGTTTGCACACATTTCCATTTAAGAAGGATTCAAAGGTATTGTATCTTGGTGCTTCGGCTGGTACCACACCATCACACATATCAGACATCTGTCCCGACGGAAGAATTTATTGTGTTGAATTTTCCCCGACAATGATGCGTGACTTTTTGGATGTTTCCTCCAGACGTGAAAATCTCCTTGCAATACTGGATGATGCCACACGTCCTGGAAACTACCAGCATCTTGTAGAAAAGGTTGATGTTGTTTATAGTGACGTTGCACAGGCAACTCAAACGAAACTTTTCCTTGATAATTTCAAACTCTTTGCCAAAGATGATGCTGTTGGAATATTAATGATAAAAGCCAGAAGCATTGATGTGACTATGAAACCAAATGATGTTTTTAGGCAGGAAAAAAAGAATTTGAAACAGGGTGGCCTTAAAGTCATCGAAGAAATAAAACTTGACCCATATGAGAAGGATCATATAGCATTTGTTTGTGAAAAATCATTCTAAAAAAAAGTATGTGAAAAAAAAGAGAAGGGTTTATAAAAATGAACATACTTTTTCAACTATTTTTTTAGCAACGTTCGCCTTTGTATCCAGATTAACCTTTTGAGAGTTTTGCTTATCTATGATATAAACTTCGTTATTGTCCGAGGAGGGACCTCCATTTTCAACCAGAACATCGTTGGCAACAACAATATCAGCATCATATTTTTGCATACGATTCCTGGCTTTTTCTATTAAAGTATCCTCACCGACTCCGGCTTCTGCCTTGAAGGCAACAACAAATGTTTCCGGATTGATTTTTTTAACCTCTTCCAACACTTTAGGCAATCTTGTTAATTTTATGTTTAAGTCCTCGTCTGATGATATTTTGCCCTCGAATGCATTTTCAAAGGTAAAATCAGATATAGCCGCCACGGAGACGTAAATGTCAGTCTGTGGAATTATTTGCTTTATTTTATCCATCATTTGACTGGTTGATTCCACGTCAATGCGTCCAAACAATGATGGAACATGAGTATGCATCATTCCACACAACATTGTGACGTTGGCTCCCTGACGATATGCTTCTTTAGCTATTTCAACACCCATCTTCCCAGAACTTCTGTTGGTAATACCACGCATTGAATCCAGCCTTTCAAAGGTTGCACCTGCAGAGACAAGAACGTTTTTTCCGGAAAGCTTTTGTTGTGAAGTTAGTCTTTCCACTTCCAGTAATATGTCCTCTTTAGATGGAAACTTGGCCTTTCTTTCCGCCTCGTTTGGTTCCATGAAATAAACGTTCTTGTTGTCCTTTCTGATTTTCTTTATGTTATCGCTTATTGCATCATACATTGAGATGTGCATGGATGGAACAAATAAAATTGGAGTGTCATAACCACTGGCCGTTAATAACAATGTCGTAACGGTAGTGTCGGCAATCTTATGTGCAAATTTACTGATGGTGTTTGCCGTTGCCGGAGCCACAAGAATCAGGTCTGCCTGTGCATTTGTAACGTGTTCGACGTAACCGGTAATCTTGGTTACCACGCGTTTTTTAGTTGCAAACTCCATGGATAATGGAGTTATTATCTCTGCCGCAGCTTGGGTCATGAAACATTCAACTTCAAATCCGTGTCTTTGTAATTCATGAACCAGCTTTAAATCTTCAGTAGCTGCTATACTACCTGTTATACATAATATTATTTTCATATTATCGACCTAATTTGAAAAGAAACTGTTAACTTTTTCCATTATTTGTGCCTGTAATGAACTGTCGGTTGTTTTTTTATCTGCCTGTAATGCGAAGGTACCTACAATCAAATCGTAGCTTGATCTTTGTTTTTCATATGAATCCAGAGGTGTGTTGAAAAGGATAACGTATAGTTTTCCGTCACTCATCTGAATCCATGTTGCAACGTGTTCTTTTTGTGATCCATCTGCCTCGTTTACAATGTATCTGTGCAGTATTACCGGTTTACCGTTTACTGATGATTTAACCTCCTGAAGGTTTATGTAGTTTGGAGATTTAACTAGGTTCTTGTTGTTGTTACTGCATGCAGACTGAATGTCTGTTCCAAGTTCTGTTGGTACCTGCTGGATAACCGTTGAAATTTCGGAGTTTTCTTTGGAAGCAACTGCCCCTACTGATCCTTCGGCAACACTCTTAACTACCTGCCAACTTTCAGGATATTGAAATGTTATTCCATTTGATTCAAATGTTTCACCTGTTTTAACAAAGTCATCGGTTATGCATCCACTTAATGAAACAACTGCAATTATCAGTAATGGAACCAATATCATTGTTTTATTTAATTTCATATTAATTACCTCTACCTTATTTAATTACTGCTGGAAACACTACTTGATCCTCTAGAGCCAGATTGTGAGTATGAACTCTGACTTGACCCACCAGATGATGATGAGGATGATGAACTGTCCGAACTGCCTGATGATGAGGAAGAACTGGACGAGGATTTACTGCTGGATGAGGAATATGTGGTTTTCTTGCTTGATGTTTTATTTTTGTTGGTGTTGGTGTAAGTTACGTTTGACGTGTCAATAGTGATGTTTTGTTGTGTGAGTGTCTGATTTGTGCTGAATGCTGAATCAGAGATTGTGACGTTTGGAGTTGTTTCCTGCTGGGATGAAGTTATTGCGGAAAATCCTGCCATAATTCCCACCCCAAATGCTATCAATATCAACAGTATTATTAATGCTCTTTTTGTAGATTTGCTGAACATGTTTGAACGTTGTATTTGTCCATAATCTTTTCCTTCACTTTTGGAATATTGATCTACAAACTCATCATATAATTCTTCTTTTTTAGCTTTCTTTTCCTTAATGTTTGAGGATTTGAATCCTTTTGCTTCCTGTAATTTAGATACTGTTTCCTTGTTACCCAATTTTCTTTCGTAACGAATTCGTAAAGTATCATAATCTTCAAGAGAAATATTTCCCTTATTTTTCTCTTCTTCCAATTCTCTTAATTTTCTTTCTATACTGTGTCGAGAGCTTTCTCTTACTATTTTAATTCCCCCCAACATTTATAGTTGCATAAGAACCCAATATTTTTAGCATGCTTACTTTGGATTCTATAATAGTTAATGTTTTATATATATGTGGTTCATTTTTATGTCCCTGCATATCAATAAAAAACAAATATTTGCCAATACCTTGTTTTGAAGGTCTGGATTCTATTTTAGTGAGGTTAATATTATTTTCGGCAAATACCTTAAGAATTTCATACAATCCCCCCGGTTTATCACCGTTCAGGGAGATTATAATGGATGTCTTGTCATGTCCTGTAATTTCATCATGAGTTTCATTTGAAATTACAACAAACCGCGTTACGTTATTATCATAGTCCTGAATATTTTCATCCAGGATTTCAAGATTGTATTTTTGTGACAATATACTGTTTCCTATTACGGCTGCCGAAGATATTTCCGTCACATAACGTGCAGCATTGGCCGTGCTTGACATTGCATGTACCTCTTTGTTGATTTTGTTAATGTACTGCCTGCACTGGGCAAGTGCCTGTTGATGTGAACAGATTACTACAATATCATCCAGTGAAGTTCCCTTTTGTGCCAAGAGATTGTGTCTAATGGACAGTTCCATCTCATTTATGATATTCAAATCAAAATATGTTAAAGCATCCAAAGTCTCCAAGACTGATCCTTCGGTAGAATTTTCTATTGGAACTACTGCTTCGTCAATATCTTCCCTTTCCAATGATTCAAAAATATGAATTATATTGTCAAAAGGAATTATTGTAGAATCATTATTAACATAGTTTAGCACTGCTTCATGAGAAAAGGTTCCTTCAGGTCCAAGGTAACCTATTTGTTTAATCTTTTGCATTATATATTACTATGTTTAATTAAATTTTTAATATTTATGAAATTATTAAAGTAAAAAATCAGTAAAAAAATAGTGTTGTATTTATAAAAAAATAAGGTTTAAAGGAAAATTAATTAGTAATTTCCCCTTTTTCTATTGAAATCATATATGTGTTTAAGTAAATCTGTTTTTGAAACTATACCTTGTACCTTGTTTTTATCATCGGCTACAGGCATTCCACTAAATTCTTTTTCAATCATTATTTTAGCTACTTCCGGAATTGTAGCTTCTTTAGTGGTGGTTTCAATTGTTTGGGACATAACTTCCTGAACAAATAAGTTTCTTATTTGGGAATGCTGATATTTTTCAGGTACACGTTTTTTGAAGTCAATGACTGTTTTTGCAACATCTTTTGCTGTTAAGATACCTGCTATGGTACCGGAATTAACTACAACAAGTCTTGCAATGTCATTATCAATCATTAATCTTCTTGCATGTACTAATCTGTCGTCAGGACTAACTGTTATTACACGTTTAGTCATTACATCTTTGATTTGGGTATTTTCGAATGGACCCATATCTGCTTCTTTTAGGAAGTCTGTTTTGGTGACCATACCAACAATTTTGTCCCCGTCAATAATTGGAATTCCGCCAATATGATTTTCAACCATTTTTTTAAGAACTTGTACTTTGGATTCGGAAATGTCTGCGGTTATGACATCATCAGTCATGATTGTAGAAATTCTCATGTGTGATAATGGAACATCTTCATATTTTGCAGATGCAATCTTAATTGCCATGTCTTTTTCAGTGATTATTCCTACAAGTTCATCGGTTTTAGGAGAAATGACAGGTAATCTTGAGATTTTATGTTTACTCATGAGTTTTAATGCATCAGATACTGTTTGATCTTTGCGTATAGTTACTATCCCCTTAGCCATTACATTTTCTATTGTCATTTTAATCAACTCCATAAATTTTTTTAAACCTTATACTATTAACTATACTCTTTCAGATATAAAAAGTATTTCTATTTAAATAATAATTTAAAGGAAAGGATTATTATTTAATTTATATTACGGCTTTTAGTAAGTCCCTTATTGTAATTATTCCTGCGAGTTTTCCAGTTTCATCATCGACTACTGTTAAACCCCTTATGTTTTTCTCAAACATCAGGTTAGCAACATCATCCAGTTTATCATATTTTGATACTGAAATTACATCGGTAATCATTAATTCTTCAACAGGAATGTTTACAACATCCTCTCCCTCATTTGAGAAGAGTTTTGTGAATAATTTGTGTTGACCTATGTATTTAAGAATATCTGAAGCTGTTACGAAACCTAATAATTTATCGTCTTTTGATGATGAGTTAACATCTTCCCCCACGATAGGTATTCTTCTTAAAGAATTTCTAACCATTATTTTTGTTATCGCTTCTATTTTTGTACCAGGTGTTGTTGTAATGACATCTGTAGCCATTACTTCCTGAACTTCCACAGATGATATGAGTTTTTGTAGTTTTTTAACTATGTCTCCCTCTGTTACCATTCCCACAATTTTGTCTTCTCCATTTACAATTGGGAAACCGCCAATATTTTCTTCCAACATTAAAGCTACTGCATCAACTATTGTATCTTTGTTGGTCATTGTTTTTACGCCAGCGGTCATTATTTCTTTTATTGGAGCGTTGATTGCTGAAAGGAAGTTTCCTTTGTGTTTGTCTGTAATCAAATTGTATTTTTTACCTCCTCCAAAGAAGTCAAGGATGTCCATTGTTGTTACTATTCCCAATAATTTTCCTGTTCCAGGATCTGTTATTGGAACCCGTCTTATGTCTTTTTCACTCATAAGGTTTGCTATTTCTATTATGGTTGAACTTTGTGAAGCGGTTACAACATCCTTGAATGCTATGTCCATTATGTCTCCGTCGTTTTCTGCTTTTTTAGTCTGTAAATTTAGGTTATCGTAGTTTTTTATTTTTTTGATTAATTTGTTTTTCATTTTATTTTTCTCCATTTTGTCTTTTGGTTTTCTGTTTGAATTGTGTTTTTTTAATCATCAGACTCGTCATCTATACAGTCAGAACAAATGTATTGACCGTTTACTTCTTCCAGTTGGCCGTATACACCACAGTTTTCACAAACACCTTCATCTAAGTTTTCATCATATTCTATTGAATAGTTTACGTCGTCTTGGTAATTTTTATTATCTATGTTTTTTTGTTCCACAAAAATTTCAATGAGTTCCGGTGATACTCGAACAATATCAGTCAATGTTAAAATACCCCTAAATTCTTCATCTTCAAATACCAACAATACTTTACAATTGTTTTTAATCATGAGCGAAGATGCTTCAGTTAATGAAGCGTCAGAATTTATTCCTACATATTTGTCCATTACCATGCCTGCAGATATGTCCTGTGGCGAAATATTTTTTGATACAACCTTAGAAATAATATTATTGGTTGTAACAATTCCTTCTACTTTTTCATCTTCTATAACCACGGAACTAATATCATTTTTAGTCATTATACCGGCTATATCCGATATGACCGTATCACTACTTGCTGTTATAACATCACGCGTTACAGCATCTTTAATACCAAAATTGTTATCCGTTTTTAATTCCATGTTAATCACTACTCCGGGTTATTAAAAAATTTTATAATAACATATTTAATATTATGTACCTTATTATATACAATTCTTTTTTAAAATTGAGAGTATACGAAAAAAATATTAATTGCGGAATATACGAACCAAGTTTTTTTGTATGATGCATGATAATATGAAAGAAGATTAGTGAAAGTTTATATAAGTAAAAGTACAAAGCAACAATTGATAGAGGAAATATCTATTAATCTTCTTAAGAAAAATCTAATTTTATTAAATTTAAAATAAATTAAAAAAAAAGTTAATTTTAGAAATTTTCATTCAATTTCCATATATTTATGAATTTGGGGAATGATTGAAACGTTGTAATACTTTCCAATCAGCTCCGATATTGTGAAGAGTATTTTTTTGGAATCCCACATTGACATTGGGCTGACCGGCTGTATGACAAACTCCACATCATCACTTACAATGGTGTTTAAATCCTTCAAGATATCTTCAATAATTTTGATTTGTGTGGTTGGAGATACGACTATTTTAATGTAATATCCCAAATTATTGTCTTCCATTATTCTTAGGGATTTCAGCTCGTTTTCATATACATTTAACCATTCTTCTTTTGTGGAAAAATGTTCGGGCAATTTAATATCCATTGAAACTATGTCAATTACGTCAATAAGTTCCAAAAGATTATCAGGTAATGTGGCATTGGTCTCAAGCATCGCCCGGTAATCATGTTTTGAAAGAAATTCCCTAATATAACCACTATGTAACAACGGTTCACCACCCGTAATTTCCAGGGAATGAAAATCAGGAGTGATTAATGATTGAACAACCTCATCCAGTTCGTCTACATCATAATATTTTCCCACATCACCGGATTTGCTGATTTGAGTATCACAGTACTTACAGTCAATATTACATCCTGCAAACCTTATGAAGATTTGACGCTTTCCGATTAGCAGACCTTCCCCCTGAATGCTGGAGAATATTTCAATGATTTTAGAGTTAATTTGAATAAACCTCCCCATAGTTATTCATCAAAATAGTAGCGGTATGATGCGCCCTGACCTATTCCCTCATTTACCTGAAGTTCTATGTAATTTAAGAACTCCTTGTTTTCAAGTTCTGAAACTATCTTTTCCGTTATGTATACTGATAATGATTCAGCTGTTGTTGAAACGGTCGGAAGTAGTACAACATCCTGTTTTGGCAATTTATATTCAAGACAGTCCAAAACCTTAAATTCTATAGTGTTTTCATCTTCATATGTCACTTCCAAATCAGGACTGTCAATAGGTATGAGCACCCTGTGATCCAGAGATTTACATATTTTTCTCGTGATGTTTTTAAGAATCTTGAAATCTATTACAAATCCGAACTGTCCGTTTCTTTCTCCGTCAACTTCAACATCAACAATATAACTGTGTCCATGAATTTTTCCGCATGATTCATGACCGATTATCATGTGTGCCGCAGAAAATCTTAAATTCGTATGAATTCCATCCAAATTTACTCTCATCTTTTTTTCTCCTTAAAATACTTTAGTTTTTGTAATGTCTTTATCTATCGTTTCAATCATTTCAATATATGCGTTTGCTATTTCATCCTGTAATTTGTGAATATCTTCGATGGACATGTCGTTATCTTCCAGGGCAGATGTTTCAACATCATCAGGTGTGCCTTGTGTTGTGATGTTTAAGGCAAAATGCATTTTCATTGAACTGATGGATGCCGTTGCTATTGATACAGAGAGTTTTCTGTTGTTTATAAATATGTCATCCCCATCCTGTGTTGTTTTAATTCCATAATCCAGTAGTTTGTCACGGGTTATCATGACAAGTATTCTCTGTCTGTGATAAGCCAGTTTCAGGTTTCCCGGCTGCTCATCAAAGTGTTCGACTATAAAATTCAACATGCTGTCACCTTTTATGTCCAGTCCCACATCTTCATAGTCTATAAGATTGTCACCTAGTATGTTCATTGGTCCAATCCATGAGACTATAGTTGAATCTTTAACCTTAAATTCCTGAAATGCCCATGACGGATTTATTTGACTGCCGTCATATTCATTCCCATCAATCCATTTTAAGTACTGCATAATATCACTCTTTGTATCAATTTATATATTTTCAAATTAATAATTCTAATTATAAATACATCATTGAGATTATTTTTAATAAAGTTAAGGGATTTTTTTACTATGGACATTAGACCGAGATTTTTCATTAAAACAAAAGACAATCTGTTTTTTGCAGTTACAAACTATCATCATGCCCCCAACCATTATATTGCATTTTTACGTTATGTTCCATGCGAAGATGGTGAAAGAGAGCTTGATGGAATAAAATACAAAAAATTGGACAGTTATGAAGCTTATAGATACATTAAAACACACCATCCAGATTATTTGTTTGAATGGAATGTGGAAAACAAGAAGATGATGGGTGTGCTGAAGGATGATGTTGAGGAAATATTAAGTCCTATTGACAAACTTGACGAAATCAGAAACAGTACCGATGAGAGCAGATTATATTGTAAAATAAGGTTGCTGTCCAATATTTTTCATACAGAAGCGGGCATCCCCTTTGAGAACATGGGCGTCACCGGTTCAACATTATTGAACCTGCAAAATGACACCACATCAGACATTGATTTTATAGTTTTTGGTCAGGAAAATCACAGAAAGGCTATTGAATTATATTCTCGAATGAAAAACGATCCGAAAAGTCCCCTTGAAAAGATTAGCGGAGATTACTGGAGACAGGTCTATGAAAAACGTATAAAGGATGATTCAATGACACTGGATGAATTCATATGGTATGAATCAAGGAAAAATAATCGTGGAATCATTGATGGAACATTGTTTGATATTCTTTTTACAAAAAATATCGACGAAATAGGAAAGGAGGATGAAATACATTTCAAGCCTCTTGAAAAAATAAAAATCAAATGTAAAATTATTGATGATGAAAATTCTTATGCCAGCCCAGCTATATATAAAGTGTCTGATGTTGATTTTTTGGAGGGTGATGTTGTAAATATTGAAAAAATTGTATCGTTTACACATACTTATACCGGTATTGTTAAAAATAATGAGGAAGTAATTGCATCTGGTGTATGTGAGGAAGTGACTAAAAAAGATTCCACAAAGGTTTACAATCTGCTTATCGGTTCAACAAGGGAATCATTAAATGAATACGTAAAGTTAGCCGAAAATCCTGTGAAAAAGGAATGAGAATTATAATGGTTCTTTAACCCTGTCAATATCGAATTTTGCAGTGTTTGCAACAGTCATGACTGCAAGTACCCCTGCCTGTACCGGATCTGTTACAACCAAATCTGCATGGTCCCTTACCGAGCCGACCATGTTCAGACTTATTACCTTTACACCATAATTCTCTTTTATTTCATCAATTGCATCGGATATTGTTCCTCCCATCAGGGAACCTGCCAAGACAAGAACCTTTACGCGGGGCAGTGATCCGACCGCACGTACTGCTTCCGTTAGTTTTTCTTCTCCGACCAATGGTAATGTGTCAACACTTATGCGTTCTCCTCTTATGTTGTGTCTGTCTGCTTCAGTGATTGCTCCAAGTGCAACCTGTGATACCTGTGCTCCCCCTCCTATTATTATGATTCTTTTTCCCCAGACATGTTCAGTGGTTGGTGTTATGCTGACCTGTTTTACCTCTTCGATTTTGTTGAGTTCATTTTTAAGTGTTTGAAAGTTTTTTACACCTTCAAGTTCTATGTACATGTGGGCATAGCCTGTTGAGTCGTTAAACATGTGTGTATATACAATGTTTATGTTGTTTTTGGCCAGAAAGTCCGTGACCTTTCTTAAAACTCCCGGTTTATCTATTGTTTTTATGTTGATTGCATCTACCATTTTAATCACTTTAAATTGAAGCATTTGATATTCTTATCTTGTAATTTCTTATTAATGATATATTTTAGAAAATTTATAAGGGTTTTCTATATTTTTTCCATTGGTAAAAATCAAAATAATTAAAAAATTGTTTAATAAAAATAAACTAACATTTATATACTAAGCACTACTATATAATTATTGTGGAAAAAAACCACTTTATATAATATTTGAAAAAGGATATTGTTTAGATAACGGAAAATAAGACCCCTAAACATATTTTAAGAAATTATAATTCACCATTTAATATACCTTGAAGAACAATATCCTAAAAACACATCCTAACAGATATTAACTGATTTTTTTATATTAAAAATATTAACAATACTTATTCTAAAAAAACTAGTTGCTATTTCTAAATTATTTTATAAAAAATAGATATTATCCCCATATCAACCTAAAATTGATTTTATGAATTTTAATTTAATTTTTAAAAAAAATAATAGTACATAATCAAGATTTAAATTATAAAAATAGTTTTTAAAAAAAAGAGTAAAAATTTAATAACTGTCCATACGGAACACTTTCATGACTTTTCCGAAAAAGCCCATATCTTCCTGTTTTTTGACTTTTTTTGGTCTGGCATCGTTAGGCAACCTTACTTCATAACCACAGTTTGGACAAAGTACCTTATCTCCACCACAACCGCAAGTACAATCCAATAATTCTTCTTTTGTTTCGTCAAATTCGTATCCGCAAAGTTTACATTGAATCATATTATAACCTCCAGTTATAGCAATAATAAAATGAATAAAAATAGTTATATATCTAAAACATTTCTTTTAGTTTAGATATCATTGATTTTTGATTTACATCGTTTTTTCTTAACTCTCTAGGAATTAATACGTCGAAACCACATTTTGGACATGGCGCATTTATTCCACCACAGTTGAATCCGCAGTTACAATGTGATCTGTCAACATCTTCGAGATTAAACTTGCAACCACATATTCTACATTCAAGCATTTTAAAAATACCTCCGCGTTTATTTTTTATTTTTTCCAGGATATTTTTTGGTATTTACTCCGACAATCATTACTTCACCTCCCTAAAAAAATAAATGTAAGGGGAGATTGTTAGTATTCTAAGTGAATCCTAACAACAGTCCTCCCTGATAAATAATCAGTGACAGCACGTATGCTATTGCAGTACAAACTACTATGGACACAAACATCCATTTCCAGGAGTTTGATTCCTCTTTTATTGCACCGAGTGCTGCGAAACATGCAGGGTATAATAAACAGAATACCATGAATGATATTGCAGATAATGGTGTGAACAATTGAGTTAATATACCACTTATTCCTTCTTCATCATCCTCTGCAAGGGCAAATAATGTACCGAATGTTGATACTACAATTTCTTTTGCCATTAAACCGAATACGATAGCTACTGCTGCTTGCCAGAATCCGAATCCTAATGGTTGGAATACTGGTGCTATTACACTACCGAACATACCTATGATACTTTGTGCTGAACCACTTTCTACTCCAGGAGGTAGGTTTGATAAGATCCATACCAATGCTGAAGTACCTAAAATTATTGTACCTGCTTTTTTAATGAATAAGAATCCTCTTTCCCACATGTGTAAGAGCGCACTTTTTAGGGTAGGTATTCTGTATGGTGGTAACTCCATGATGAAAGGAGCTGAATCTTCACTGAATACTGTTGATTTAAATGCTTTTGCAACAATTATTGCTACAATCATACCAAGTATGTATAATCCGAATGTGACTTCTGTCTGGGTTAATGGATCAGAGAAAAATGCTGCTGTAAATAATGCATATATTGGTACTCTTGCACTGCATGAAATGAAAGGTACTGCGAGCATTGTTGAGATTCTGTCACTTTCGTTTGAAAGTGTTCTTGTTGCCATGATTCCTGTTACTCCACAACCAAATCCTAAAATCATAGGAATAAATGCTTTACCTGATAATCCCATTACTTTGTGCATGATTCTGTCAATTACGAATGCTGCTCTTGCTAAGTATCCTATATCTTCTATTAAACTTAACAGGAAGAACAGTATGAAAATGATTGGTACGAATGTGAGTACTGCACCTACTCCACCGATTACCCCGTCTATAAGGAATGATGATACTAATCCTTCTCCGAAGAATTCTAATAGCCATCCACTTAATACACCCCATCCTTCATCGATAAGATCTTGGAATGGTCCTCCAATTGTGTATGTGATATAGAATAATAAGTATACTATGATTAAAAATATAGGAAGTCCTAAGAATTTGTTTGTAACTATGTTATCTATTTTATCTGTAATTGATTCTTTTTGACCTGTTGGTCTTTTTACACATTGTTTCATGATACTTTCTATTTCACCGTATCTTGCATC
>DUHK01000144.1:0-1537 GCA_013330915.1 Methanosphaera sp.
AAATTCTTATAAGAAAATTAATTAATTAGAACAATAATATATACTAATTACTAATAAAAAATCGTTTATTGTTAAATAATATTTTAGTAAAAAAAATATTCTAATAAAAATATTATGGGCATAATAGGATAATAAGGCAAAATTATTAATGTTATAAGGAATGGGATAAAATGAGTGAAAACGAATCTAAATTTATAGATACAAATCCAGAAAATCAAAAACCACACAACATATCTGGAAAAAATCCAAGATCTATTCAGACTCTACACAAACTTCAAGTAAAACCTAGATCACAGGATAAAGATGTTGAAATTGAAATTGTTGAAGATGAATCAAGCGTTTACAAAACAAAAACAACATACTTAGTTCAGAAAGCTAAAATGCAACTAAAAAGACGTGTAGCTCCTGGTGTTTCACAGATAATTATCAGAAAAAATGAAGAAAAAAGAAAATTAGCTGAAGAAAAAGCACAACAAGAGGCTAAAGCAGCTGAAGAGGAAAAAGCAAAGAGCGAATTAAAAGAAAAAGTCGAAAAGGAAATAAAAAAACAGGACGAAAAAATAGCTCAAAGAAAAGGAAGTGTGAAGGAAACCTCTGAAGAAGCTGTGGAAGAACCTGCAGAAGAAACTGTACAGGAACCTGTTGAAGAAAAAGTTGAAGCTGAAACAGAAACTAAAGAAGAATCTGCTGAAGAAACATCCACTTCAGGAGTATCATTCACACAATTCTTAAGAGAACAAGGACTCATCCAAACAGAAAAAATAGCACAAGCAATAGAAAAAGCAAAACCAGAAATCGAAGCAGCAATCACAGAAACAAAAACAAAAGTAGAAGAAGTAATTGAGGAAGCAAAAACCAAACAAGCTGCAAAAACCAAAGAAGAACCTAAAGAAGAAACAAGCACAGATGGAGCATCATTCACACAATCCCTCAGAGAACAAGGACTCATCCAAACAGAAACCACACCAGAACCAAAAACAACAAGCACACCAGCCAAAGAAGAAAAAGAAGTTGCTAAAGAAGAAGTAAAAGAAGAAAAAGCTGCTTCTTCAGATGATGGTGATGTGAAAACTTTCATTGATTTAATCAGATCAGAAGGTCTATTATAATTGGAGTATTAGTATGTCAGAAGATATCAAGTGTAGGATGATTTCCAAAGGTAAAGAAAACGGTAAAACTTTAGTAACCAAAGATCCCATAAGCTTTTTAGGTGGAGTTGACCCTAAAACCGGAATCGTTATAGACAAAAAACATGAACTATATGACCAATGTATTACTGATAAGATACTGGTTATTCCCTCAGGAAAAGGTTCCACAGTAGGTTCTTATGTTATATACCAGATGATTAAAAACAATACTGCACCTAAGGCTATCATTTGTCAGAAAGCCGAACCAATTATTGCCATTGGTGCAATCATCTCAAAAATTCCTATGGTTGATAATCCTGAAATTGACATAGTTAATACTTTAGAAAACGATATGGAAATTACTGTTGATGCAGACAATTCCCTAATCACCCTCAACTAATCTTTTTTTT
>DUHK01000144.1:1702-18539 GCA_013330915.1 Methanosphaera sp.
ATATATGAAAACTGACACATTTGTTGTTGAAGATATGCACTGTAATGCATGCATAAATACCATTACAAAAACATTAACCAGCAACGAAAATGTATCAAATGTTGAAGCTGATCTTTCTTCAAAAGAAGTTAAAGTTGAATACAACGAAGAAAACTACGATGTTGAAGAAATATTAAGTTCATTAGACATGATCGGTTTCCCTGCCAACGTCAAAAAAAAACCTTGAATGTTGCAGGCATGACATGTGTAATGTGTTCACGTGCAGTGACTTCCGCAGTTTCGAAAATGCCCGGCGTATATTCAACCCATGTTAACCTAGTTTCTGAAACAGCAGATGTATTATATAATCCCAAAGCTGTTTCCACTGATGAAATTGGTGAAAGAATCAATATGATTGGTTACGAATACATGGGCATTCATGATAATAATTCTATAAACAATGAGATATTGGAAAAAAAACATGCGGAAAATCAGAAGAAAAAGTTATATAGAATTATTATCGGTTTCTTTTTTTCAGCCTTATTAATGTATTTGATGTTCGGCAACGTTGATTTGGGACCTAACGAATCATACATATTACTCGCAATATCCATATTGCCGTTCATATATGTTTCATATCCTATTTTAAAATCAGGAATTACATCTATAAGACATAAAAATCTTAACATGGACGTAATGTATACTTTGGGAATTGGAATATCATTTATTGCCAGCGTTCTTAGTACTTTCCATTTGTTGGGTACAAGTCATTTCATGTTATATGACACGAGCATAATGCTAGGTTCATTTTTAATGCTGGGAAAATATTTAGAGGACAGAGCAAAAGGAAAAACATCAGATTCTATTAAGAATCTTGTTGAACTTAAGGCTACTGATGCAACCGTTGAAAAAATGGTTGACGGTACCATAGTTCATGAAAAAGTTCCTATTAATGAAGTGTTTAAGGGAAATATTGTAATTGTAAAACCCGGTGAAAAAATACCTCTGGACGGAGAAATTATTGAAGGTAGCAGTTATGTTGATGAATCACTTGTAACCGGAGAATCCATGCCTGTCAGAAAGGAAGTTTCCTCAAATGTAATAGGAGGATCAATCAACAAGGACGGATCATTTAAATTCAGAGTCAGCAACACCAGTGAAAAAACCGTACTCTCACAAATAATATCCATGGTTCAGGAGGCACAGAACTCCAGTCCACCAATCCAGAAATTAGCGGACAAGGTAATAAAGGTGTTCATACCGGTAATTTTGCTGATTGCAATAATCTCATTTATTATATGGTACTTCTTCCTACACAGTCCATTCCTGTACAGTTTAAGCATTTTCATTTCAGTGATAGTTGTTGCATGTCCATGTTCACTGGGACTGGCCATACCAACAGCCCTTACGGTGGGTGTAGGTCTTGCTGCAAAATATGGAATTCTTATCAAAGACGGGGAAACACTGGAAGTTGCAGATAAAATAGATCACGTGCTGCTCGATAAAACAGGAACAGTTACCCAGGGAAAACCCCTTTTAAGCGAAGTGATAAACTATTCACAAAAAAGTGATGATGAAATATTGAAGATAGTTCGTTCAATAGAACAATACTCACAACATCCTATTGCCAGTGCAATTTTTGACAAAGAGGACAAAAGCAGCTATGAATTATATCAGACGGAGAACTTTGAAAACATTTCCGGGAGGGGAGTGAAAGCAGATATAAACAACAAAACATACATCATCGGAAACAAGAAGTTCATGGCCGAAAACAACGTGGTCCTCCCTGAAAAAGTTATTTCTGATTTGGAAAAACAGGAACTGGATCTTAAAACAAGTGTGTTGTTGGCCGATGAAAGCTTGCTGGCAATAATTGCAATAGAGGATGCAATTAAGGAAAACAGTGCCAAAGCAATCAGTGAACTGCATAAAATGGGCATTGATACTTCACTGGTTAGTGGAGATAATATGAACACTTCCGAAAAAATTGCACAAAAAGTAGGTATTAATGATGTAATAGCCGAAGTTTTACCTCAGGGAAAACTGGATTACGTTAAAAAAATCCAATCACTTAACAAAATAGTTGCATTTATAGGGGATGGAATCAACGACGCACCGTCACTTACAAAATCGGATGTTGGAATTGCCATGGGAACAGGAACCGATGTTGCAATTGAATCAGGAGATATGATATTGATAAATGGTGATTTGTTAAATGCCGTTGCCGGAATTCAGATAAGTAAAAAAACCATGTCCCGAGTTAAACTGAACCTTTTCTGGGCTTTTGCATACAATGTGCTTCTTATTCCTATAGCTGCAGGAATTTTAATACCTTTCGGTATTTTCTTCAGACCGGAATACAGTGCATTTGCAATGGCATTAAGTTCAGTTACTGTGATAACATTATCATTACTGTTAAAAAGGTATGTTCCGGAAATATTAAAGGGTGAATAAAATTATTCATCCCAATTTAAACATTTTTTTTCATGATTTCACGTAGTACTGCAGTTGCATAACATCCTTTTGGAATAAAAAACTCCACGCATATTCCATCATCTATTTTTTCAACGTGAATATCATCTATTTTAAATCTTACACTTCTTCTTACACCATGACTACCTAATTTAGGTGTTTTTGGACATTCAAATGATTCCTTGGTTATTTTTTCGTCTTCAATCACTTTTCTTTCAATGTCACCCTGTAAACCTTCAGCCAATGGAACTTTTGAACCGAGAAGTGGTGCAGTAGGATTTAACACGAAATTTTTCAAATCATCTTCTATTGTTTCATGATTTATCTCATGAACCCAGTGATCTTCCTGATCTATGATTATATCGCCTTCAAAATATTTGTCAACACCAATTTTAGCCCTTTCATTAACTATTTTATTAAATAAGTATGATTCATAGGCATTTACGAACATTCTTTTAAGAGGTTTTGGAAGAGATTCTATTGCCCTTATGTAATCCTTCTCCACCAGTTCACCATGCTTGTTTTGTGAAATCAATAGTTCTCTTATCATTGATTTTTCGTATCTCATGCTTTTTGGCATTAAATCATAAGCTTCCTGTAGTTTTCCTTCATCGTATAATTTTCTGGATTCATATGGTATATTATGTTCCTCTTCGTTAGGATTTCCTATGTATGTGTCCACCGCCTTTTTAATGTCTCCTTCAACAAGACATTTCCCAACCTGATGGGTTGTGCTTCTTACTTCACCAAAACGTTGATAACCATAGTAATTTGGTACGCCTGTTGTTTTCAATGATTCAAGTACTTCCTGAGCTATTTCCTTGTCTTCACTCGGATTTTGAGTGTTTCGTATGTTGATTTTAAATTTGTTTCCCTTCAACTGACCCATTCTAAGTTTTTTCTGGTTCTGCTTGATTTCCAAAATCTTTACGTTGTGTAATATCTCATTGAAATCAGGCAATTCCTCAGGGGTAATGTTGCTTATACATAGCCATTGTTTTGTAACTGCGGAACGATCTTTCATTCCTGCAAAGCCGGTTCTTTTACGGCTGATACGTAATTCCCTTGCAATATCAAGCACAACATCCAATGTGGTTCTGCCGTTTTTTTCCAAATGAATCCATGTGTTTGGTCCTTCACCTGATGGCAGGTGTAATGGAACTTCATCTACAAAAAAATCTTCATTGGATTGTCTTATTACTCCTCCGGTTCCCCTATAATCCGTAATAAAAGTATCTACATTTAACATTTAATCAACTCGCATGAAAATTAGTAAAAAGATAATGTATCGTGAAATCTACGAAAAATTATATATTATTATTTACTAGTTAATCGTATTTAATATTTTTTAAACGATGGATTGTGCTTTTGTAAAAACCCCTTTTCATTTAGATAAAATAATAAAGTTTATGAATTACGATTATTATAATTAATAATATATTTAACATAATAACGGAGGGATAATAATAGATAAAGAAAATTTGTCCCAAATGATTGTATTACTCATCTTATCTTTGATACCGCTTATATTGGGCCTGTTGAAACTGGTGAATAATCAATATTTGTTTATAGGATTGTTTGCATTAGATTTCCTGATAGTTGGAATCGTTTCTACAATGGCTATAAACCCTCTATTAAGTTTTAAGGACATAATTCGGAAATATAAACAGGTTATCCCATCAGGATTGCTCTTTGCATTGTTAAGTACTGCAGCAATCTCTTTGCTCAACATGACCGCAAGCAATATTTTAATTTTCCTATCAATTATCGGAATAACCATATTAATCATTGCTTATCTTCGAAAAAAAGCTTCAGAACATAAAATTGAAAATCCTGAAGAATACAATGAAAAACATATTATCAGAAACATTGTCCTTTTGGCAATACTTTGTGTTGTATCATATGTGGGGATGGAAGTTCCACCATTCAGTGTGATTCCATTATGGTTTGGATTATGCATACCATTTATTGTATTGATTCCAGGATATCTCTGTTTAAATATTGTTAACCCATACAAAGATGAAATAAGGATAATGGAACGTCTTGGTGTCAGCATATTTGCCAGCCTGGTTATCACATCCATAATCGGATTGCTTTTAACCCAGATTGAAAATTTCCTGAACATGAGACACGTTTCCATGGTACTGGTTGTAATCACGTTAATAATATTGTTACCGTTATATTACATCAGAATTAAAGAGAAAAAATCTTTTGTATTGTTTAATAATGGAACAATGAACAGAATATTTGCCATCATCACAGTTCTGGCCATAATAGCAGTGATAACCTCAGGAGTTCTTGTCAGTACAGGTAATGTAAACAATAAACATGAAGAAACTCTTTTCCTGGAAGGAAACACCACATTTGAGGTTAGTGGAATACATGAAACTCCGGACGAAGAAGGTTATTACACCTTTTATACTGGAGATAACTTGAATTTATCCATTAAAATCAAAAATGAGGAACATAGGGATATGACGTATAAGTTAGCGATAGACATCGTAAACGATACTGAAACAAACAGATTCTCAGAACAGAACATTACTGTTAAGAATAATAAGACAGAAAATATTGAAACAAATATCACCATGACCCCAGGTAAAAAAGATATTAAATTTACATTGTATGATGATGCAAATCATCCTTATAAAATAAGACATCTGTATATAAATGTAAATGAATATTAAAAAAAAAGTGTTTGTAGGAATTATTTTCCTACTGCATAATATTTTATTCCTATTTTTTCCATAAAGCTATTTTTAAATTGATTTCTACCATCAAAAATCATGTCTTTAGACAGGTTTTCCTTTATTTTGTTGAAATTTGGACTTCTGAATTCCTTCCATTCCGTGACTATTACCAAAACATCGGCTCCCTCTGTGGCAGAATACTTGTCAGTAAAATAGTTTATGTCCAGATTCTTGAAATAATATTCTTTTGCAACATCCAATGCCTTTGGATCATAGACATTTACCGTTGCACCGGCATCCAATAGTTCATTGATTATGGTGATGGATGGAGCTTCTCTCATATCATCCGTTTCCGGCTTAAATGCCAATCCCCATATTGCAAATGTTATGCCGGATAAATCATCTCCCAGAACGGATTTTATTTTATTGGAGATGTAAAATTTCTGTTTGTTGTTTACCTCTTCTATACTTTTAAGTAAAACCGGATCATAACCTGCATCCGTTGCTGTTTTTATCATTGCTATGACATCTTTTGGAAAACAACTTCCACCATAACCACAGCCCGCGTATAAAAAGCTGGAACCTATCCTTGAATCACTTCCCATACCCTTGCGTACGTTATCGATATTCGCACCCAATTTGTCACATATGTTGGCCATTTCATTCATAAATGATATACGATTTGCAAGCATACAATTTGAGGCATACTTTGTCATTTCGGCACTTTTTACGTCCATTATAATCATCCGTTCATGATTTTTAGTGAATGGTTCATAGAGCATTGCCATAATTTCGGAGGAGTATTCATCATCAGTACCGACTATCACCCTATCAGGATGCATGAAGTCATTTACTGCATTTCCTTCCTTTAAAAATTCCGGATTTGAAACAACAGATATTCTGCAGGAGATATTTCTTTTGGATAGTTCTTCCTCAACAATGGACTTTACATTTTCCGCAGTCCCTACGGGAACTGTTGATTTGTTTACTATTAGCATGTCATGGGTTATGGTCTGACCAATTTGTTTTGCCACCTGCAAAACATATTGTAAGTCTGCACTGCCGTCTTCCATCATGGGTGTTCCCACTGCAATAAAGCATATCTCGGAGTTGTCAAGACTATCCTCCAGGTCTGTGGTGAAATGTAAATTTCCTCGTTCATAATTTCTTTTGATTAATTCTTCAAGTCCCGGTTCGTATATTGGAACTATTCCTTTTTTCAAATTTTCTATTTTGTCTTCCAAAACATCAACGCAGTATACTTCATTGCCCATATCCGAAAAACAAGTTCCTGTTACCAATCCGACGTATCCTGTTCCTATGATTGTTATATTCATACATTTTCACCTTTTGTTTTTAGTCTATTTTACATACTATAAATCGATTGTTTTCAAATACTTTTTCTGAATGCTGTAACTTTATCTCATTGAAGTTATTTTCAGTTATTTCCTTTGTGAAATAATATGAAGGGTAGTAAGTACCGTTTACATATCTTACATCCAATGAATCGTACTCATCACTATTGTTCATGACAAGACTTTTATCGTATACTATGTAACCGATAGTTTCGTTGTTTAGAGACTCGAGAGATGATTTGGATAATGATTTGTTAGTGTAGACATCAAATCCGTAGTGTAATGGTATTTCATCAATGCTTGAAATGACCGTTCCCAGGAATAGGTTGTTTATCAGGATGGATTTGTTTCCAACATTTTCATTTTCAAACCAACTTATCAATTCCACCTCATCTGATGTAGGTGGTGCTATCTGGTATGATGATTGTTCAGTAGTGGACTTGTAAATTTGCACGGAAGGATCACTTATATTAACTAAACACAATACAACTGACAATATTATCAGAGCAATTGTAAATATTTTTATGATGTTCGGGTTGTAGTTTTTGATATCCTCCAAAAGTTTTATTATACCGTATGCTCCCAGCATCACCATAGGAACAATTAAATAAATCAACATCCTGAATGTGTATACCGGAATTCCAAACCAATGCAAATTACTTATGACAAACGCAATTAGTGCCCAGAGAGTAACAAATAAAAATTCCCTGTTTTTAATGGAATAGAATAATCCCACTATTGCAAAGAGTAATGAAATAATTCCAACACACCTAATATACCTTTCCAGACCCATCGCAACCTGCCCCATAAACAAATCGAACGGATTGCTTATAATTGAAAATATTCCCTCCACTATCTGGGTCAGATGAGAGGAACCCAGTACAAACATAGCTCCCAAAGCAGCAATTGAAATCAGGAATATAGGCAGGATTATGTAGACATAATACTCAATTGCATTGAAATTACGTAGAATCAATGTTAAAACTAACATCAGCACAAGCAACAAGGCCATCAAATAGACAAATGATGAAAAATGTGCAGCAAGTGTTAACAATGAACATACGACTACAATCAATGAATATTTATAATTGGATTCTACGGCGGCCTTATAGTAAAACAGCACAGCAAGGGTGAAAAATATCATTGCCAATGTTTCAGGTATCGGTAAGAAGAATCGGGTAATCATGAAACTGGACAACAATAAAATTCCTGCAAAGAAACCAACCTTTTCATCGAAAAACTCTTTTGCAGCGTAACAAATTACGAATATGTTACATACAGACAGTACTATCTGCAGTATTCTTGCCGCATCAAGCATGGATCCTGATATAAACGAGGTCAATATCAGTATTATGTGGAATAATGGCGGATATCCTATTGCTTTTCCGGCAGGTGCATTGAGCAGGTAATCAACACTAGTGATTCCATCATGCAGATATGCCAGAGAGTAGCTCATGTGAGTATAAATATCCCATCCCAAAGGAAATCTGTTTGATAATGTGAGAATTAAAACTATGATTAAAGAAAGTAAAACAGGAATTACATAATAATTCCTTTTATTTATATCAAAATTCATGATCATACACCCTAATATGCATTTTTATCATTTAATAATGTAGGTATCGTCTTTATAAATATCTTTATATCCAGTAAAACGGACCAGTTTTCCACGTAATATATGTCGTATTCAATTCTTTTAACTATGGAAGTGTTGCCACGATATCCGTTAATCTGAGCCCAACCAGTCATCCCCGGTTTTACGTGATGTTTAATCATGTATTTTGGTACGGATTCCTTGAATTTGTTAACAAAATATGGACGTTCAGGTCTTGGACCAATGAGACTCATATCCCCTTTGAAGATGTTGTAAAACTGAGGCAATTCATCAATACTGTATTTTCTTATGATTTTTCCTATTCTTGTTATTCTAGGATCATTCTCTTTGGTCCATACCTTATCGTCAATATATTCATTTTCTGAGGACATGCTTCTGAATTTATATATCATGAATGGTTTTCCATCTTCCCCAACACGTTCCTGACTGTATATGATTGGTCCCTTGGATGTTGTCTTAACCAAAATTGCCACAATCAACAATAGAGGAGATATGATTATTGATGTTATAACCACAAACAATACGTCGAATATTCTTTTAAACATTCTGTTGTAGGATATGTCCAATGGCAGATATCTGGCACTTATCAAAGGGATGTTATCCAAAAGTTCAATATTAGGTCTTGCCGTCAGATACCTGTAATAATCCGGCACTATATCTGCACGAACACCATTCTTTTCACATACATCCATTAAAGATTCAAGTGCCTTGTAATGACGTGGAGCTATACTGAGAATAACCCTGTCCACTATTTCTTTGGATTCAAGAATATCGTTTAAATCATCCACTTTACCAATTATGTCTATTCCATGAACAGTTCCCTCTTTTTTATCATCCAAAAAGCCTATTACCTTGTATCCCAGATATGAATTTTCCCTGATTGTGTCAACCAGGTTTTCACCTACTTCACCTGCACCGACAATCAGCACGTACTTTATGTTGAATCCTTTTGAACGCATTGACCTTAAGAAGTATCTTACCATTGCACGTTCCAATATGGCAATTGTTGTGTTAATTATTAAGAAGCATATCAGAAAGTTTATTGAAATGTGTAAAATGTTTAATGAATTGAGTATTGCCAGTAATATGCATTCTGATAGATTGGCCTGACCTATAGCATACGCTGCCGAAAAACTTGACCTGTCTGTTCTTTTTGGAGTATATAATGAAAAAATGTTAAAGAAAAAGACATAACTTGGAATCAATATTATGAAAAAGATCAACAATTCCTCAAAATTGCCAAAAAAACCTATTGACGCAATTTTTTTTGATAATGGAAAACAAATAAAAATTGTTGAAAACAATACTACAACTATATCAAAAAATACATTTAATACATTGAATAATTGTTGATTTTCTCTAATCATAATACCACGTTGTAATATTAATTGTTATGTTATTCATATCATAAATATTTAAAAGAAGATTAAATGTGTAATAACTTCTTAATGTTTAAGATAAACAATTTAACATAGTAAAGTCCCCAAATACTTATGTATGTTATTATGTTTATTGGAAGGGAATCGTCTTTTTTATAGTGTTTGTTGTAGAATATTTCCATTGATTTATGAAATTCGTATAGTAAACGCTTGTTTTTACCGCTTGCTCCCTTGTAATGAGTTATGTCATACTTACCATAGTAGTAAACATCATACCCCATCTCCTTGATTTTATAGCACAGGTCTATGTCTTCACCATACATGAAATATGATTCGTCAAGTCCGTTGCACTTTTTCATTAAGTTTGAATCTATTAACATGAATGCTCCGACTACACAATCAACGGGATATGTTCCATTATCATCCAAATAGGAGAGGTTATATTGGTTAAATCTTTTACTGTTTGGAAATAGTTTTGAAAGTCCGGACATCCTATAAAATGACACCTCAAATGTTGGAAATGAACGTCTGCATGCCTTATCCAGTGTACCGTCAGGTAAAACCACCTTACATCCAACTATTCCAACGTTAGGCCTAGATTTAATGAAATTTAATGATTCGTTGATCGTTTGACTGTTAACTATGACATCACTATTCAAAAGAAGAATGTAGTCTCCTGCGGATTTTTTGAAGGCTAAGTTATTGGCTACTGCAAAACCGTCATTGTTATCGTTTTCGATGAATTTTACCAGAGAATAATCTTTAAAATCTTCAACCAGTTTCTCCAAACTACCATCACCGGAATGATTGTCTACTACAAAGACCTCGTAATCTATATCCTTAACCGTGTCCAATACAGATTCTATGCTTTGTCTGGTTAAATCATATGTCCTGTAATTAACTATAATTATTGATAAGTCCATAAAAAAACACCCTTATTTTAAAAAGGTTATTGTATTCTTAATCAGTTCCCATTCTATTTTTAAAGAATTGACAAGAGGGGTTTTAGATTTGTTAAGTTTTCCTCTTGTTGCAAAACCTTCTTTTATTCCTGATAAATATTCGTTGCCGAGATTTTTTCTATAAAAGAACATGTATTTAATTAGTATGCCGATTGCTATGAAGATGAAGTTACATATTTTCATCCATAATGCCATGTTTTTATGTATTAAATAGATGTTGTTTCTGGCAGATATTTTTACCTTGAATGCATTGTAACGTGATCCTGTTGTTGCACTGCCGTGATGGTACACAATTGCCCCGGAAGAATAGTATGACTTGAAACCGGCCAGTCTTGCCCTGAAGCTCAAGTCCATATCCTCAACATAGCTTTCAAAATTCTCATCAAAAAGACCTATTTTTTCGAATACTGACATTCTATATAATGCGGCCCCCGCACATGCACTGAATACTTCTTCATCTGATGGATATTGATTTATGTTCTTATTATATCCTCTGCGTTTACTCCAACCGAGTATGGTGTATTGATCCCCCACATCGTCCAAAAGATTTTGGTTGTGGTATTGTATCATCTTGGAGGATACTGAAAATATGTTTGGAGACCTGTTGATTGTTTGAACAAGATTATGGATGGTATCATCCTTAATGACTGTGTCGTTGTTTAATAAAAAGACATATTCTGTTTTGACCATCCGTATACCCTGATTAACTGCATAGGCAAATCCTTTGTTTGTTGTATTTTCTATTAAAGTTATTTCAGGATAATTTTCTTTAATAAAAACAGCACTATCATCCTGTGATGCATTGTCAACAATGATGACCTGATTTAATGATATTGAATCAGTTAATGAAATTAGAAGATTGTTTAATAATTCCCTGTTATTGTAATTTGGAATAACTACTGTCACTAAAGAATCAAAACTGAATTTCATCAAACACACCATAATAAATAATAAAAAAAAAGAAAAAAAGTTATAAATTTCTTACATAAGCTTCATACTGGTCACATATCTCATTTACTTCTCCGGAAGCGATAATGGAACCTTTATGTAACCATATGGCCTTGTCGCATAAGCTTCTTACCTGACTTACGGAGTGGGATACAAATAACATTGATGCCTCCGACATCATGTTATGCATTCTGTCACGACATTTTGCTTGAAAAGACATGTCCCCTACAGATAGAACCTCGTCTAAAATCAAAATATCCGGATTTATGGAGGTTGCTATTGCAAAACCCAGCCTTGATCTCATACCTGATGAATAGTTTTTTACAGGAACATCAATAAATTCCTCAAGTTCTGAAAAATCAACTATATCATCGAATTTTTTATCCATTTCAGCCCGTGAATGACCTAATAACGCTCCATTTAAATAGATATTTTCTCTTCCAGTATAATTTATATCAAAACCTGCTCCTAATGCAAGTAATGGGGCAAGGGTACCGTTTACTTTAACTGAACCTGTAGTTGGCCGTAGTACTCCAGAAATGATTTTTAAAAGAGTACTTTTTCCAGCACCGTTTAATCCCACAAAACCTACTTTTTCACCCTGATATATTTTTAAAGAAACATTGTTTAGAGCCCAAAAAGATTGAAAACGTATTTCTCTTTTTATGAATTTAATTATAAATTCTTTTAAACTGTCTGTCCGTTCCTTGTTTAAATTAAATTCCATGCTCACATTATCTACTTCAATCACAGTATTTTTAGCCATGAATATCCCCTTTATACATATAATATGAATTTATCTTGATATTTTTTCAATAAAGCTATTCCCACTACTAAAAAGACAATAGCTACAACTGTTGGAATTAGTATTTCCTGTACGCTATATAATTTTCCATAATAGAAACAATCCCTTACACAATTTAATAAATAAAACATCGGATTGAATGTCTGTATAAATTTAAACTTGGCAGGTAAAATCTCTGCAGGATAAAATATAGGTAACGCATACATCAATAGCAATGTAAATACACTATATAAATGTTCAACATCCCTGAAGAACACGTCCAATGTTCCTATTATAAGTCCTACACCAAATGCCAATATCAATGTTACAAGTATAGGCAGGCTGGCAAAGATTATATAAATTGTAAAGTCCACATGTGTAACCAGCATAATTGCAAACAGCACAACTAAA
This sequence comes from Methanosphaera sp., assembly GCA_013330915.1. Taxonomy (GTDB): domain Archaea; phylum Methanobacteriota; class Methanobacteria; order Methanobacteriales; family Methanobacteriaceae; genus Methanosphaera; species Methanosphaera sp11921u. Next base: position 14,298 of record DUHK01000144.1, read on the forward strand.
GATAACACATAAGTTACGAAATTTGATAAAACCGATGACAAAGCATAGAGATATTTTGGAACATAAATCGATTTCCATATACGGGCGGAACTGACCATACTTCTCATAGCCTGTGATGATGAACCTACAAACAAGGAATAAATCAATTGTCCAGATAAATAGTATACCGGATAATTTTCTACCCTACGAAAGAGTGTAGAAAATACAACAGTTAATACAATCATACGAAATAAAGGATCTAAAAAACTCCATAATACTCCTAAAACAGAATTACGATATTTGATTTTAATATCCTTTCTAACTAATTCACTTAATAATGATTTATATTTATTAAAGTCATTAAGTCCTTTAATTTGAATTTCGTTCATATTTCTATCCTCATAATTTATTTCAATAATCAAATCATGTGAAAAAAAATTTGAAAATGTTGAAATAAAATTCTATTAATTAAGTCTATATTTTACAATATTTTTATATATTTCTATAGATGTTGATTGAAGGATTCTATGAATTGTTTCACCCTGTCTTCATAGGTGTGTCCTGAAACATCAGCATTAACCTCTTTTGGATTTTTCAAATTTTCCTCGATAAGATTGTTTAATTCCTCCACACTGTTGTATGTGGCAACCCTTCCAGGGAATAATTCGTCCAATCCAGATACAGGGTCGGATATGATGAATGCACCACATGCCACACCGTCAAATATCCTGTTGGATACGAAGCCTTTTTCCCTCATATCAGTCCAATGGTCATTAAGAAGTATTTTGCATGATGAATATGCCTGGTGCAACTGCTTGTTAGGAATATGTTCTCCCTTAATATATTTCTTATCGATTAATCCTTCCCAATCTGCCCCGTATACTGATAAATTATGAGTTGTAGGCAACAGATCCTTCAATATTTTTCTGTAAACCCTTCTTGAATTTCCTACAAACAAGAGTTCTGATTTGTACTTTTCATTGTATTCCCTGAAAAACTTGTTATTGTCGGTACATTGCCACATGCAATCAACAGGCACACTGAGCTTATCCTGCAATTGTTCTGTCCAGTATTTGGATGCGATAAATACATGATCATACAATTCATATTCATTTAATGAAACCAAATCCGAATGGGATATGTTCCACATTATGTTGTGATGTTGAACCTTCGGTTTGTAGTTGGATAGTCCCCTAAGCACTATTACAATGTCACCTACAGAGTCTGTTGAATCATTCCATTCACTGAGCATTTGAATTTTTACCAGGTAGCCATTCTTTTCGAACTCCTCTTTAAGTCCTTCTGCAACGTAAAAATCTCCCCACTTATGGATTTCGTTCCATGAAGGTACTGGTGTTTTAATGATTATCTTAGGTTTTTCATAGTAGTTTATTAAAACTTCCCTGAGTGTTTGTGCCCTGTGTCTGTAAGTATGATTTGCCAGAACAATTTCCTGTAAGGCCTTTATTTTTGCTTCCCTTTCATCGGAATTAATAAGATAGTAATTGAGAATGTCTGTTAACTCCTCTTGAGAGTGGTATTCCGGAATTTGTCCGTTGAAAACTTCATTGTTTCCCTTTGTACCATTTGTTACTACAAGTTTTCCTGAGGCCAATGCATCGAAAACTCTGCTGTTTACTGAACCCCATTCCTTAGTTACATGGTTTGCATCATCCACCACTATTTTACATGATGAATATACTGTTGGCATGTCTGCATAATGTACAAATCCCTTGTAATATTTTGAGAATTTGGATATTTTATTCCAGTTTGCCCCATATAAATTGAATTTATAATCAAGCAAATCAGGATTTAGGAAATCTATGATTTCTCTCTTTGCATCCCAGTAACTTCCAGTGAAACAGTAGTCACAAAGAAATTCCTCTGAACTTGGAACATATTCATTAAACATCAGTGTATCTGATGCTAAAGGATAATATACTGCGTTTCTACCCGTATTTTCCTTGATATAATCACAGGCCAGCTGACTGCTCGCAAATATCAGGTCGTATTTTTTAAAGGAAGGGTTGGATATCCATCGTTGGAACCAGTTTCTTAGCCAGGCAATTTTAACCAGTAATCCATTGTTGCATTTGACTTTTGTTAAATCGTATGCATCAAGTAATGATATTAAAACGTCCACATCATCATCAACGTAATACCAGTCCCGCTGACCCTTGGATTTTCTCCTGGATTGATATTTGATGTTCCACCCATACTCTTCCAACTGTTTTGCAAGTGTTAATGCGGTGAAATAATCTCCGGCAGTTGTGTTTTCATCAGATTGTGTGACTACAAATGAAACTGTTAAACTTTTATCTGAAAATATATGGTTACAATTGATTTTGTCATTTAACAATTCTTTTCTTAACCATTTGTTCCATCTTTTTATGAAAATACGCTGATTATTAAGTCTTCTATCCCTTACTTCATGTTTATTGTTTTTTTCCTGAGTTCCAAATTCATAATGATATAAAATGGATTTTGGATTATAAATGTTTTTATATCCTGCCTTGTGTAATTTTAGACATAAATCAACATCTTCATAACCGTAAATGTACTTTTCATCAAATCCTCCCACTTCCAGATAAGTGGATTTCTTTATGAGCATGCATGCTGCAGTTACCGCGATGATCTGTTCATCTTCCGTTTTGTTTAAAACATCCACATATTCTTCGGCATTGTCCCTGTTGAAAGGTTTTATGTAACCGTCACCCTCTTTGAATATGATTCCAGAATGTTGAATTGTGTATGATTTTTCCCTGTTTATCTTTGAAGAATCACAATCCGGATAAATCAGTTTTGAACCTACTGCACCTACTTTTTCGTTGGACAACATGCTCTCCATTAAATGATTTAACCAGCCATCCAGTGGTTTTGTATCGTTGTTTAAAAATACCAGGTAGTCTCCCCTTGCGATTTCCACCCCTTGATTGTTTGCATGTGAAAAGGTTTCGTTGTCTTCATTTTTTATAAGTGTGATTGGAAGATTTTGGTAGCTGTTGATTATATTAAGGGAATCGTCTTGAGAATGATTGTCAACGATGATTATCTCATAATCAAGATGTGTCGTTTCATCAATGACATCCAACAAACGAGACAAATGAGAAGCACCATTTCTGTTTACTATGATTATGGATACTAAGGGAGCGTTATCCATTGTGGGAATCAGGTTATTTTCGTTGTCTTGCCTGATTAGATTGATGATTCTTTGTTTTTCTTCATCAGTCAAATGACGTTTTTTCCTAAGAATCTCCTTAACATTCGCCTTTAACTTTTCAGTATAAATACCCTTTGCATCAACCATTTTGTGTTTGATGGTTCTTGCCTTGTTAAATCCTTTGGTATTGCGAATTGATTCCGGTACTCTCATTTTAATTCCTCCCTTATCTTATTATATATATCTTGTTTTTATTAGTAAAAAAAATTTTCATAAATAGAATATGATTTATAATTTAAAATATAGATTATTAAATATCAAATAAAAACATGAAAGGTTTTAATATGGTTTCAAAAAAGAAAATTATTCTTGCAATAATTCTGATTTTGATTGTGGCAATTGCTGCTGCAGGAGTATCATTTTTTATGAATTATCAGCAGGGAAAAGCAAGTTTTCAGGGAAAGCATAATATTTTAGTATTATGTGCCGATCCAACTGAACAAAGAGAAGGAATTGGTGCTGTGGATATGGCATTCATTATTCAATTAAATGACGGACATTTGGGTGAGGTTACACCGGTTTATCCGGGAGGTTTATATGATCCTTCAATGACTCCTCCACCGGATCTTGCAAGTGAAGGAGTTGATCACTGGTATCTTCACGATTCTCTGTGGACGTCAAATCTGGAAGAGGGAACTCAAAGAGCACAACAAATCGTTAAATACAACACTAATCAGGATTCTGACATCGTAGTCGTAGTTACTCCTGATGCAATAGATGCAATGATTAAAACTGTAGGTCCCGTATATTCCAACGGTCAGGAAGTTACTACAGATTCCCTTGAATTCCTACGTAATGACCAAGACGAAAATGGTGCTACCAGAGGTGATGCCATAGAAGGTTTAGCCGACGGTATTATCAACGCAACCAAAACTAGTGGTAAAAAAGTTGAATTACTCTCCACAGTAACTGACCAATATTCAAAAGGAAACATACAGGTTGTTCCAAAGAATATTTTCGAGAAGTTGGTTGCTTATGCTGGAGTAAGTAATCTGTTATCATGAATCAATTTACTTGATTCATGACCTTTTTTTAAAAAAAAA